>NZ_JBAEAP010000229.1:0-7405 GCF_056205495.1 Psychrobacillus sp.
GATTAGAGACAGCCTTTCCATTACTGTATACTCATTTCGTAAAAACGGGGGAATGGTCATTAAAGCAACTGCTAGATTATTTGACCATCAAGCCAGCGAACGTATTTGGGTTTGAATTTTGCAAGCTAGAAGTAGGAGCTCCAGCTGATTTAGTATTAGTAGATTTAAATAAAGAGCAAAAAATAGATAAAGAAGCATTCCTTTCTAAAGGAACAAATACTCCGTTTGATGGATGGGTTTGTACAGGTTGGCCACAAGTAACGATCTATAACGGAGAAATCGTATGGCAGGAGGAACAAGCATGAAAACAAGATATTTAATATTAGAAGACGGTACTGTTTTTAAAGGAAATGCATTTGGTAGTGAATCAGGGACTATTGGAGAAGTTATTTTTACAACTGCTATGACCGGTTACCAGGAGTCTATATCAGATCCATCCAACTGCAGTCAAATACTTACTTTTACGTATCCGATGGTAGGTAATTATGGTATTAATCCAGATGATTTTGAAGCAATAGAGATTGCCTTGTCAGGAGTTGTAGTTCGAGAGCTAGCAGAGAACCCATCTAACTTCCGTAACCAAAGTACATTGAATGAATTTTTAACTTTAAAAAATATTCCAGGAATTGAAGGAATAGATACTCGAAAGCTAACACGCATTATTCGTAAGCACGGATCTCTAAAAGGAACGCTAACAGCTGCTGGAGAAGAAGTGAATGTGGAAGAAACAGTGGCAACATTAAAATCTACTGATATTCCTAAAAACGTAGTGGAGCAGGTTTCTATTACGAGACCTTATCCAAGTCCAGGGCGAGGTAAACGAGTTGTCTTAGTAGATTTCGGTATGAAACATGGAATACTAAGAGAATTAAACAAACGTGACTGTGACGTTATCGTGGTACCTTTTAATACATCAGCTAAAGAAATTTTAGCAATGCGTCCTGATGGAGTAATGCTATCTAATGGCCCTGGGGATCCGACGGATATACCAGAATCTATTGAAATGGTAAAAGGTCTAATAGGAAATGTTCCAATCTTCGGAGTTTGCCTAGGTCATCAGTTAATTTCACTAGCAAGTGGTGCAACATCCTTTAAACTAAAATTTGGTCACCGAGGTGGAAATCATCCAGTAAAAGATTTAACTACTGGAAGAACAGAGCTAACTTCACAAAATCATGGCTATGCGATTGATGCAGATTCAATCTCTAACACGGATTTAGAAATTACTCATCTAGCATTAAATGATGGAACAATTGAAGGTGTAAGACATAAAAAATATCCCGTGTTTTGTGTACAGTTTCATCCAGAAGGGTCATGCGGTCCAGAGGACTCAACCCACTTATTTGATCAATTTATTGAACTAATGAATAAAGAAAGCAAAAAGGAGACTTCACATGCCTAAACGTAAAGATATAGAAACTATTTTAGTAATCGGATCTGGTCCAATTGTAATCGGTCAAGCTGCAGAGTTTGACTATGCGGGGACACAAGCATGTATTTCCCTTAAAGAAGAAGGCTACAAAGTAATATTAGTAAACTCAAATCCAGCAACTATTATGACAGATACAGAAATTGCAGACAAAGTATATATTGAACCTATTACTCTTCCATTTGTGAGTAAAATCATTCGCAAAGAGCGTCCAGATGCAATCCTTCCAACTTTAGGAGGACAGACAGGTTTGAACATGGCGATTCAATTAGATGAATCAGGTATATTGGATGAGTTAGGAATTGAAATTCTTGGAACAAAACTAGAGGCGATTCATAAAGCAGAGGATCGCGACTTATTCCGTACGTTAATGAATGAATTGAACGAACCAGTACCGGAAAGTGATATTATCCACAACCTAGACGAAGCAAAGGCGTTTGTAGAGCGAATCGGATACCCAGTAATAGTAAGACCAGCCTTTACCTTAGGAGGAACCGGGGGAGGTATTTGTCACAATGATACAGATCTAGTGGAAATCGTAACTAGTGGTTTAAAGTACAGCCCTGTGACTCAATGTCTACTAGAAAAATCGATTGCTGGCTTCAAAGAGATTGAATATGAAGTAATGCGAGATTCAGCTGATAATGCAATCGTTGTTTGTAATATGGAAAATGTTGACCCAGTAGGCATTCATACGGGAGACTCGATTGTAGTAGCTCCGACACAAACATTGTCGGACCGTGAAAACCAAATGCTTCGAAATGTTTCCTTAAAGATTATCCGTGCGCTGAAAATCGAAGGTGGATGTAATGTGCAGCTTGCTTTAGATCCATATAGCTTCCAGTACTATATTATTGAAGTTAACCCACGTGTAAGTCGTGCATCAGCACTTGCATCAAAGGCAACTGGCTATCCAATCGCGAAGCTTGCAGCAAAAATTGCAGTAGGACTTACACTAGATGAAATGATGAATCCGGTAACTGGGAAGACATATGCTTGCTTTGAGCCAGCTTTGGACTATATTGTTGCAAAAATTCCTAGATGGCCTTTCGATAAATTCGAATCGGCAAAACGTAACCTTGGAACACAAATGAAGGCAACCGGAGAAGTAATGTCACTAGGACGTACATTTGAAGAGGCAATCTTAAAATCTGTCCGTTCCTTAGAAACAGGTCACTTCCATTTGGAAATGAAGAACAGCGAATCCATTACAGACGAATGGATTGCCAAAAGAATTCGTCGCGCAGGAGATGAGCGCTTATTCTTTATAGGAGAGGCACTTCGCCGTGGTGTGAGCATCGAGCAAATACATGAGTGGTCTCAAATAGATCTGTTTTTCTTAAACAAATTACAGAACATCGTGCAATATGAAAGGGTAATACAGGAGAATCCTTTTAATCAAGAAATTCTATATAAAGCAAAAAGAATGGGCTTTGCTGATAAGACAATAGCAAAGTATTGGAACGTGAAAGAAATAGAAGTATATAACTTTAAAAAGGAACATGGAATTACACCAGTTTACAAAATGGTAGATACTTGTGCAGGAGAGTTTGAATCAGAAACTCCTTATTTCTACGGGACATATGAAGAGGAAAACGAATCCATTCGAACGGATAAAGAAAGTGTCATCGTACTTGGTTCTGGTCCAATTAGAATCGGGCAAGGAGTTGAATTTGATTATGCAACAGTTCACTCTGTATGGGCCATCAAAGAAGCAGGCTATGAAGCTATTATTATTAATAATAATCCAGAAACAGTTTCTACCGATTTCTCCATCTCAGATAAATTATACTTTGAGCCTTTAACGGTAGAAGACGTCATGCACATCGTGGACCTTGAAAAGCCAAAAGGAGTAGTTGTACAGTTTGGCGGTCAAACAGCGATTAACCTAGCGGAAGCGTTAGAAGAACGAGGCGTAAAAATATTAGGCACTACTCTAGAAGATATCGATCGAGCAGAAAATCGAAATAAATTTGAAGCTGCTCTTCACGAAATAGGAATTCCTCAGCCGCTAGGTAAGACAGCAGTATCTGTAGAAGAGGCTATTGAAATAGCTAATGAAATTAGTTATCCGGTATTAGTTAGACCTTCTTATGTTTTAGGTGGTCGAGCTATGCAAATCGTTTACAATGAAGATGAAATTAAACACTATATGGAAAATGCGGTTGAAGCTAGCCCGGAAAAGCCCGTTTTAATTGACCGTTACTTAACTGGTACAGAGGTCGAAGTCGATGCTATCTGTGATGGAGAGAATGTTCTAATACCAGGTATCATGGAGCATATTGAGCGAGCAGGAGTGCACTCAGGCGATTCAATCGCTGTATATCCACCACAAAAGCTATCACAAAAACATATAGACACATTGGTAGATTATACAACAAGACTGGCAAGAGGTTTAAAAATAGTAGGTTTAATGAATATTCAATATGTTATTTCGAAAGACGAGGTTTATGTAATTGAAGTAAACCCACGCTCAAGCCGTACGGTACCTTTCTTAAGTAAAATTACATCGATTCCAATGGCAAACATTGCAACAAAGGCAATTTTAGGAAAATCCATTGTAGAGCAAGGATTTAAAACAGGGCTTGCACCAAATAGTCCGGGAGTATATGTAAAGGTTCCTGTATTCAGCTTTGCTAAGCTGCGCCGTGTAGATATTACCCTAGGGCCAGAGATGAAATCAACAGGAGAAGTTATGGGTAAAGACATAACATTAGAAAAAGCCCTATATAAAGGCCTAGTAGCTGCAGGAATGGAAATTAAGGATCATGGTTCAGTGCTAATGACGATTTCTGATAAAGACAAAGATGAAGCAACAGATATCGCTAAGCGTTTCCACGCAATTGGCTTCCGCATAATTGCAACAGAGGGTACCGCTAAAGCAATTCAAGAGGCAGGTATTCCAGTAGATATTGTAGACAAAATTGGTTCTAAGGGAACTACTTTACTTGATGTTATTCAAAAAGGGGAAGCGCAATTTGTTATTAATACTTTAACTAAAGGCATGCAGCCCGAGCGTGACGGCTTCCGAATTCGTAGAGAGTCTGTTGAAAATGGAATTCCTTGCTTAACTTCTCTAGATACGGCAGAGGCAATGGTTCGAGTAATTGAATCGATGAGCTTCTCAACGGATACGATGAAGCTACAGGAGGTCCGTGCATGATTAAACAGGAGCAGATGATTGTTGTATCTCAACATAAAATTGCGACGAACATTTTTGTGGTTACGTTAAAGGGACAGCTCGTACAGGAGATGAAACAACCTGGCCAATTTGTTCATGTACGTGTGGCACATCAAATGGAGCCACTACTACGAAGACCGATTAGTATTTGTTCTATAAATAGAGAAGCATCGGAATTTACGATGATCTACCGTGCTGAGGGCAGAGGAACTATACTACTTTCAGAGAAAAGACCAGGGGATTATATAGATATACTTGGTCCCCTAGGTCAAGGTTTTCCAATAGAAAAAGTCTCTTCAGGTGATAAGGCATTACTTGTGGGGGGAGGAATTGGAGTTCCTCCTCTCTATGAATTATCTATAAGATTAGTTGAAAAAGGTGTGAAGCCAATCCATGTATTGGGCTTTCAATCCGAGAATGTTGTTTTCTACGAGGAGCTATTTAACCAGCTTGGTGAAACACATATAGTTACAGCAGATGGAACCTATGGTCATAAGGGGTTTGTAACAAATGTATTAGAAACTATGAATGACGACTTTGCTGTGTACTATAGCTGTGGTCCTACGCCTATGCTTGCTGCTATGGAAAAAATGTATCCACATAAAGAAGGTTACCTCTCTTTTGAACAACGAATGGGCTGTGGGATTGGTGCATGTTTTGCATGTGTATGTGAGACAACGGAAAAAATGGAAGTTGACTATCTGAAAGTTTGTTCTGATGGTCCAGTCTTCCAGTCAGGAGTGATTCGAGTATGAATAGATTAGCTGTCGAATTACCAGGACTGTCATTAAAGAACCCGATCATGCCTGCTTCTGGGTGTTTTGGATTTGGGAAGGAATATGCTCAACTCTATGATTTATCCAAATTAGGAGCGATCATGATTAAAGCAACTACCTTAGAAACACGACTAGGTAACCCAACTCCTCGAGTAGCTGAAACGCCTGCAGGGATGCTAAATGCGATTGGGCTACAAAATCCAGGACTAGCTAAGGTCATGGCAAACGAGCTTCCTTGGCTAGAACAATATGACGTGCCCATCATAGCAAACGTAGCTGGGACATTAACAGAGGACTATGTTGGTGTTGCTGAGGCTATTTCAAAGGCACCTAACGTATACGCTCTAGAGCTAAACATTTCGTGTCCAAATGTTAAACAAGGTGGAATTACGTTTGGAACAGACCCCCTAATAGCAGAAGAATTAACAAGAGCTGTCAAGGAAGTTTCAAGCGTTCCCGTCTATGTAAAATTGTCTCCAAATGTAACAAACGTAGTAGAAATTGCAAAAGCAGTAGAAGCTGGCGGTGCAGATGGAATAACTATGATTAATACGTTACTTGGTTTACGTCTAGACACTCGAACTGGACGCCCTATCATCGCTAATGTAACTGGTGGTCTGTCAGGACCCGCCATCAAACCTGTTGCCCTTCGCATGGTATATGAAGTAGCTAAACAAGTATCTTTACCAATTATCGGTATGGGTGGGGTGTCGAATATAGATGATGTCATAGACTTCTTATCTGCAGGAGCAAGTGCAGTTGCTGTAGGCACGGCTAACTTTGTTGATCCATTTATTTGTCCGACTTTAATCGATCAATTACCAGAAAAGTTAGATGAGCTCGGGTATAAAACAGTAAACGATTTAGTTGGAAGGAGCCATCGATTATGAAAAACAGCCCCATTATCGCATTAGACTTTTCTTCAGCAGAAGAAGTTTACCGTTTTTTAACACCTTTTGAGGAATCTCTTTTTGTGAAGGTTGGAATGGAACTATTTATGCAGGAAGGTCCAGCCATCGTTTATAAGCTTAAGGAAAAAGGACATGATGTCTTTCTAGATTTGAAGCTACATGATATTCCAAATACAGTTGGACAGGCGATGAAAGGATTAGCACGTTTAGGAGTAGATCTGATCAATGTCCACGCAGCTGGAGGAGAGAATATGATGGCAAAAGCTCGTGAAGGCTTAGAAGCCGGAACTTCGGCCGGTAAAGTAAGACCTGCTATTATAGGCGTTACTCAATTAACTTCCACTTCTGAGAAGCAAATGCAAGAGGAACAGTTGATTAAACAAACTCTAGAGGAATCAGTTCTTCATTATGCTAGGCTTTCCCAAAAAGCAGGATTAGATGGTGTAGTATGCTCCGTACTAGAGGCAAAGAAAATAGCAGAAGCGTGTGGGGAAGACTTTTTAAGAGTTACTCCAGGTATACGACTATCTGCTGGAGAAGCACACGACCAAGTTCGAGTAGCAACTCCTTTTAATGCTAAAAAGCTAGGCTCTTCTCACATTGTTGTCGGACGTGCAATCACAGAAGCAGAAAATCCCGTAGAGGCTTATAAAACTATTCTAAAAATGTGGGAGGAACAAGCATGACACTTGAACATAAAATTGCAAAAGCACTTCTTGAAATAGGGGCAGTAGAACTAAAACCAAACGATCCTTTCACGTGGGCATCGGGAATAGAATCACCAATTTATTGTGATAATCGCATAACGATGTCTTCTCCGGTCATTCGTAAGGATATTGCAAAAGGTCTTGCTGAAGCAATACAAAAGAATTTTCCAGAAACGGAGGCCTTGGCGGGAACGGCAACAGCGGGTATTCCTCATGCGGCATGGGTAAGTGATGTATTAGAGCTTCCGATGATGTATGTACGCTCAAAAGCAAAAGAGCACGGTCGAGGAAACCAAATCGAAGGTAAACTAGTGACAGGTCAGAAGGTAGTAGTCGTCGAAGATCTAATTTCCACTGGAGGAAGTAGCTTAACAGCAGTTGAAGAGCTTCAAAAAGCTGAG
>NZ_JBAEAP010000230.1:0-4796 GCF_056205495.1 Psychrobacillus sp.
AAAAATATACATGAAGTCTCAGATAGTACCAGCGCACTTAGTGAATTTGCCTTTAAAATAACACCCGGCACAGTACAGAATGTAGAAGGCACTCCATATTATGAAGTAAAAAACAAAGGGGAGCTATCTATTCAGGATGCAAAAAATGCTTATGAAATGTGTGCAAGGGCGCTGACCGACTATTATAAGGCGGTATGGAATGGTACGGATATTGAATTGAATGCTTTTATGAATAATGAAAACCTTTTACAATATACACAAAAGAAGATTCAATCCCAATTTGACTTGTATTTCACGAATAAGCTTACAGATGACTTTGTACAAAGTGTGGGTATTGCCACTCGTGATATAGATTGGAAAGTGGAGTATACGAACGATGAGGATGGAGGTTTTCTCTATTTATACTTACCTGCAGAAATAAAACATAATCAAGGTAGCTTTGGAGAAGCCACTGAGTTTCTAGTGCGTAATGAAAATGATCAGCTGGTCATTGTTGATTGGTATACAGGTGGTAAGGATACTTATGATTTTATGGTTCGAGGAGAAAACGAAACGATTGACAACCCAATTATTTGGAATGATAGTCAATGGGTGAAGGAGATAAATAGTAATCAGCTTAAATTCTCTAGCTCAACTCGATAGTTACTTACAGCTAACTTG
Source organism: Psychrobacillus sp. (assembly GCF_056205495.1). Taxonomy (NCBI): domain Bacteria; kingdom Bacillati; phylum Bacillota; class Bacilli; order Caryophanales; family Bacillaceae; genus Psychrobacillus; species Psychrobacillus sp. The sequence continues at coordinate 661 of NZ_JBAEAP010000230.1, forward strand.
ACATCCACAATTAATTCTAATGCTGGCTATTACTAATTAAATTTATGAACTGCTGTAAAAATAGAAAAAATGAGTTTAACGTTCATTTAGCAGCTCATCTAAATTGTTCCTGTAGAAGTTAAAAAGAAGGACAAGTACTACTTTTTTGGCAACTTCCAATATTTATTTAGTGTGGATCTTGCTCTTCGGGAATGGTACTAAATACTAAGCTTTTATCATTTCTGACTGTCACATAATTTTCAAGCTGATGGACCCAACCGTCTTCTCCTTTTACACCTCTCCCAGCTAGTATAAAACTATCTGGATTTATGCTCTTAACTGAGAATTCTAATCTATATACGTCTTCAGAAGCATCATTTGTATAGCTAAGCTCTAAATCGTCTAAAGAAAATTCGGTTACCATGTCATCATTTTTCAAATTCTCCGTTGCTGTATCCATAATTCGTTCTCTTAGCTCATCTTCTGCTGAACCTCCCCTTAAAAAGAAAAACCAAAAAGGAACAGCCATAACTAAAAGAAAACAAAGAATCAAAAAAGATAATTTAAGCATAAAAATTTTTTGATATGGCGTAGTTGAAATTAGCTTCAAGGCTAGCTCCCCCCTTCATAAAAGTAAATGTAATATACATGAATAAAAATCGATAACCTTGGCAAGGCAACAACTCTAGTAGTCTCAATCATAAACCCGAGAAACCGACACTGTTATTACTTTTCCTATTTTAATGCCCCTCCATCGGTGTAGTGCTGAATACTAACGTCTCGTTATCCTTGACCGTTACATAATTCACTTTTTCATTGATCCACCCACTTTCGCCCTTTACCCCTCCTCCTGTCAGTATAAAATTTGTCGGATCTGTAGGTTTAATGGAATAAGTTATTATATATACCTCTTCTGACTCTTTGTTTTTATGACTTAGCTTTATCGTGTCAATTGTGAACTCAGAAATAGTGGGGTCTTCCTTCAGCAGAGAACTTGCAGCAATATGGATACTTTCAGTTAAATCTCCCGAGACATTAGTGCTGTTGCCACTTTTAAGTAACCAAACGGTGCTAAGAACAATTGCAAAAATAAGTAGTAATAAAAATATTTTTTTCCCATTCTTAGAGGAAGGTGATTTAGAAATTAGTTTCACCTTTAACACTTCCTTATCTACAAAAATCGTACACTTATCTTTATATATACGATTAACTTCTATAAAACATTCGCCACCTCCCTCACTGTTAATATAAAGGGAAATTTATTAGAATTTCGGAATGTCGATTGTGGTATGACTGGTTTTTCTATGCATAGAAAAGTATTAGTCTGCATATGAAGACGCGATATTTACTATAATCACCAAAAAACCCCGTGAGATGTTCCTCACGAGGAAATTCAGTAATATGATGAAGATCTTCTTATAGAGGAGGGGTTTCGCTATTTTTTGAATCAAGGAGAATCCCTTTACCAAAATGCTATCTTACTCATACATCAATCTTTTCATCTCCTTACCTGCCTTTTTTAAGCTGTGTCCCATCATTTAACCGCTCCTGCTGTTAGCCCTTCCATAAACTGCTTTGATGCGAGGAGAAAAAGAACCATCATAGGCAATGAAGCTAATGTTAGCCCTGCAAACAAAGAGCCCCAATCAGCGGAATGCTCTCCAAAAAGGGAAAGCATACCAACAGGAATCGTCATTTTTGCCTTTTCAGTTATAAATATTAGCGGGAAGAAAAAGTCATTCCAAGCAGCTATAAAATTGATAATGATAACTGTTCCTAAAGCAGGTCGCATAAGTGGAAGAAGTACATGCCAAAGGGTACGGAGGTTCCCAGCCCCGTCCATCCTCGCCGCTTCCTCAAGTTCCATCGGTAACGTTTTAAAAAAGCCTGTTAAAATAAGCATTGTAATAGGGGCACCAGTAGCTATATTCATAAGTATTAAAGACCATAAAGAATTGATGAGGCCTAGATCTCGCATTAAGATAAATAACGGAACTATTCCAAGCTTTATCGGAATCATCATTCCTAGCAAAAACAAAAAGAAAATCGCATTATTCCAGCTAAAGTTAAATCGAGCAATATAAAATGCAGCCAAAGAACAAAATAACACGACTAGAACTACAGAAGTAACGCTCACCATGACACTATTATAAAAATATTGGTCAAATGGAATCTTATTTAATAACGTTCTGTACGTATCTAGACTAAAGCTTGTAGGTAATCCTAAGGGATCCTTGAATATCTCCGAACTAGATTTAAAAGAGGACATAAACATTAAAAAAATTGGATATAAGCTGACGGTAGCAACTCCGAACATAACAATATAATAAAACGGCCTGGTCCAAATTGTATTTTTCTCCATACTATTCACCTCTTACATTTGTACTTCTTTTTTATTCATAAACTTTAGGAAGATCATTGTACATATTAATATGAAGAAAAATAAAACGGTCGCAAGTGCGGAGCCAAGTCCAATTGCCGTTGAACTAGAAGCAGTGGAGCTACCAAAAGCAAGTCGGTAAAAAAATACTGCCATTGTATCTGTTGAGTAATATGGTTCTCCCATCGAGCCCTGCATAGCGTAAACGAGCTCAAATGCTTCGAAGGATTGAATAAAGGTCAAAACCGTCATAATCAAAATAGATGGAATCATTAATGGGATGTATATCTTTCGTAACATGGAAGCTCCCTTTGCTCCATCCAGTCTTGCAGCTTCGATGAGTTCACCTGGGATGCTTTGGAAACCAGCTAAAAATATTAGTACCCCAAAGCCCAAGCCGAACCAACAGTTTACGAGAATAATGGAAATTAAAGCTGTTTCTGGCTCACCCAACCATGCTCTTTGTAGATTTTCTAAACCAAGCTTTCCTAAAATAAGATTGAGTGTACCAAAATTAGGATTTAAGATTAGCTTCCACAAGAAACCAACTACAATAACTGATAATAACCTCGGTAAGAAAAAAGCTACTTTGAAAAATTCAGCACCTTTTACTTTTTTATAGACTATAAAAGCTAAAAGAAATGCAAGGCCATTCATAACAACCATTTGTACGCAAAAATAAAGGACATTATGGGAAAAAGCATTCCTAAACATGGACCCATAAGGCTCTGTAGTAAAGAGAGTGACAAAGTTATCCAAACCAACAAAGGAATCTCTTGTGAATCCTTTAAAGGAGAAGAAGCTATATGATAAAGCTGCTAGTATAGGATAGAGTACAAACATCCCATAAATGATTAATATAGGGACGGGGAAAAGGTGGATCGTCCACCCTTTCCCCTTCTTTGAACGTTTTACTGGAGCTGTTTGTTCTGACATAAATCACAGCCTCCTTACTTATTTATTGAAATGGGGAAAACCAGGCTTCAGCACTTTTTTGCACCTTATCGGCTACTTCTTCTGGTGTAACCTCGCCAAGGTACATTCCTTGTAATTCTGTTTCTAGAACAGTTTTTGTAGTAGGATCTCCACCTGTAAAATTAATAACCCAATAATACGGGGTAGAACTTGTTTCCACCGCTTTACTTAGCTCACTAAGAAGCTCATCTTCTGAACTGATCCCAGGAATTGCACTAATCATATTAAATTCTTTCACAAAAAGTTCTCCAAATTCCTTTGTTGTTAAAAACTGAAGAAACACCTTAGCTGCTTCTTTGTTTTTAGAATTTGCATTGATCGCAAAGGAACCGTCAACCCACGAGGTTACTGTTTGATTTCCTTGCTTAGACGGCATTGCGAAATACCCATAATCCAAGTCTCCGTTTAAATCATTTACTACTGGAATTTCCCAGCTACCAAGTGGGAACATCGCTGCCTGCTCCATAGCAAACATCGTGCGGATATCATCCATTCCTAGTCCCTCAGAGTTTTTTGGGAAGTATTTCTTTAAGTCATTCATTACTTGAATGGACTCTTTAAATGCTGAATCAGTAAAATCCGTTTCCCCTTTGATAAGCTTTTCTGCAAAGGTATTTCCATCAACAACCCCTGCTCCAACTATTCCATGGGTTAACGACAACAACCAACCTTCTTTAGTTCCCATTGCAATAGGCGTCACTCCGGCTTCTAATAGCTTCTCATTCACTTCAATAAACTCATCCCACGTTGTAGGAATTTCAATTCCTTGGTCTGCGAATATCTTTTTATTATAGAAGAATTG
>NZ_JBAEAP010000231.1:0-2857 GCF_056205495.1 Psychrobacillus sp.
GGAATAACAATCATCGTATCTTCACCGATTGTCTTCTTATAGGATTCTAATGTTCTATATAAAGAATAAAATTCAGGGTCCTTTGAAAAGCTAGTATTATAAATTCTTGCAGCCTCCGCATCCCCTTCAGCTCTTAGAAGAGCAGCCTCTTTTTTAGCTTCAGCTATCATCTTCGTAACTGTACTATCCGTTTCAGCTTCAATTCTTCTCTTATCAGCATCACCAGTAGACAAAAACTTTTGAGCAACACTTTCACGGTCGGAAATCATCTCGTTATATACAGACTGCTCATTTTCTTCTGGCAGGTCGGTTCTTTTAATACGGACATCTACTACTTCTATTCCATATTTATCTTTAGATAGAAGTTCATTTACTTCTTTAGTAATCTGGTCATTTAAACTACCACGCGATGAATTTTCATCATTAATGATTTCACTATAATTTAATTGACCAAGCTCTGATCGCACTACTGAATAAATAAATTCCTCCATACGAGAGCTTGCATTCACTATGTTTCCTGCATTAGAAATCATGTCCTTTGGATTGACTACTCTCCAAACTGCATAATTATCGATAATTATACGTCGCTTATCCATTGTATTGATCTCTGCCTCAGATAAATTATGATTCATTTGGTATTTTGGAATGGTCGTTACACTTTGTATAAATGGTATTTTCATATGCAGGCCAGGAGAATCTTTAATACTTTTAATCTCACCGAACTGACGAATAACTCTATATTCTCCCTCCTTGACTACATATATATTAGCGAGGGCAATTACTGCAAGTACAAAGACGACAAAAATTGAAATGAACGATTTAGTATGCTTTTTATAATCAATGGGAGTCTTTTCTTTTTTAGGTTTGTTAGGCACAGTTTTAAACTTTGACTCTAAATTTGCAAAAGGGTTGTTATTATCTGACATTATTGTCCACTCCCTTCTTCAGGCTTTTTCTCAGTAGTAGTGCTTGGCGGTGGTGCACTTTGTTTAGAGGACTCTATTTGTTGAAGTGGTAAATACTTCATCGTCCCACCTTCATCATTCATTATATAAATTTTAGCATTAGGCAAAACAGCTTCCAATGTTTCCATTACTAATCGCTGTCTAGTGATTTCCTTATTATTTTGATATTCGGCATATAGCTTATCAAATAAGGCAACATCACCTTTTGCCTGTTCAATACGTGCTGTTTGATAGCCTATAGCCTCTGATTTAATAGCATCCACTTCACCTTCAGCTACACTAACCTTTTCATTAACATACTTTTCTGCATGGTTTACTTTTGTATTTTTAGTTTCTTCCGCATCGGTTACTGCTGTAAATGCAGCCCTAACTTCTGCATTTGGAAGCTCCACATCTTGCAACTTCACGGTCAACACTGTAATACCAATTTCATATTTATTAATCAATGAAGCAAGCAACTCATTTGTATCTGCTTCAATTTGAGCCTTACCTGAAGTTAAAGCATCATCAATTTTCGAATTTCCGATTACTGAACGAATAGATGCAGAGGTTGCATCATGTAACATTTCCTTTGGATTTTCAGAATTAAATAAGTACGCTTTAGGATCTGTTATTTTATACTGAACAACCAAGTCTGTTAAAACGATATTGTCGTCTCCAGTAATCATTTTAGTATCCTTGTCATAGGAAGTGATTTCCCCATTCGCGTCTTGCTTATAACCAAACTGTAAACTGAAGGTTTCTTTTGATAGCTTTTCTACCTTCTGTATTGGCCAAGGAAACTTAAATTTTAACCCTGATTCGGTTATTGGCTCGCTTGCATCTCCAAATGTAATAACTATTGCTTGTTCGGATTCATCTACTGTATACCAAGATGTAAATACTGCGGATAGAAGAACAATGCCAACAATAGATACAGCGATAATAGTTAACAATCTTTTTGTACTCATATTTTTCCCCCTTCTCTATGTATAGTTATTTTACGGGCATGACGAAGGAAAGTTTCAAAAATTTCAAAACTAACTATTTCTTTTTGGCACGGCTTAGAAGGGTTGTTTTTTCGTAGTGTAGGTATCGTTCGTGAAATGTTACATTTAAATGTGCGGAAGCGGGCTAGGAAAAAAGGATATTTGCCTATTAATGTTTAATAGGTAACGAACAGAGTAAAAAAGAATAGTCAAATGATAAAAAATGAAATTAAAACGTGTAGGGGACAAATTTTATTTGTAGGGTGATAAATCGATGATTGGAATAAGCATTGCAACGAAGTGGGAATACGAAGCGACCTTGGAGTACTTTAGCATAAAAAATAACGAACGTTTCAGTTACCCATACGGTGAGTATTTCATAAGAACAATTAATGATACTGAACTTGTTTTTTATAGTACGGGTGTAAGAAAAGTAAATGGTGTTGGTGGCAATCAGTTTATGATTTCTAAATTTGATTTAACTAAAGTGATCGTTGCTGGAACATGTGCAGGAATAGATGAGAAGTACAGTAATTTGGATATTTTTGTACCCAATAAAGCCGTTCAATATGATTGTACAGTAAAAGAAATTGAGCCTTTTATTAAACAATCCTTCATAGTCGATATGGATTTATCTAAATATGGAGATGATTTTTATACAGGAACCATTGGCACTGCTGATAAAGCAGTTGTTATGTGGGAGGACTATTTAGAACTTAAAGATAACGAAATAACAATTGCCGATACAGAAGCGGGTGCAATTGCTTATATCTGTAAGAAGAATAATGTTGAATGCATTATCATTAAAGGAATATCTGATTTTCCGACAGATGAAAGAAACTCCAATAAACTTCAATCGAACATGGAACAAATTAATGTTTATTTAGAAAACACGCCCAAGGTGATGAACAAAATATTTGGAAA
>NZ_JBAEAP010000232.1:0-8563 GCF_056205495.1 Psychrobacillus sp.
GTCAAATGGATAAAAGCTCCGGTGGCTGAATAGCTGCCTCCTCGCTTTTCTCCATTTGTCTGTCGGGGCAGAGACAGGCGATTGTGCTTTTCTTATTGTCTAGCTCCATCGCCTTGCCCCTCGGGGTCAAATGGATAAAAGCTCCGGTGGCTGAATAGCTGCCTCCTCGCTTTTCTCCATTTGCCTGTCGGGGCAGAGACAGGCGATTGTGCTTTTCTAATTATAAATTTCAGTGAGGTCTTGATTATATGGAACATTTATTACAGCATTTTAGGAAAGAAGAGCAACCTTTTATCGAGCAAACGGTTAGTATGATGAGAGAGGTTGAGGATCGTTATGCGCCAAAGCTAACGGATTTCTTAGACCCAAGACAACAATTTATCGTGGAGTCTATACGTGGGCAATATGAAATAATTGAGTCTAGCTCTGCTGGTGCTTTAGAGGACGCGGAGAGAAAAAGGATACTACTTTATCCCTCGTATTTCGAACCAGCGGAATCTGATTATAATATGACCGTAGTGGAAGTTAAGTATCCGCAAAAATTTGTAACTTTAAAGCATCAAGATGTACTTGGTTCGATGATGTCCTTAGGGATTGATCGAAGTAAGTTTGGTGATATTCGTGTGGAGGAAGGTTCTATTCAGTTTGTAGTTGCTACAGAGGTTCTTGACTACGTTAGAGCAAATTTCGTCAGTATTGGTAAGGTTAAAGTTCATATGGAAGTAGTAGAAGATCCGGCGAACTATTTTAGACAGCAAGAAATATGGATTTCAGAGAATCATACGGTTAGCTCTTTAAGACTGGATACAGTTATCTCATCTATTTTCAATATTTCTCGGCAAAAGTCTGCTTCTATCATTCAAGGTGGAAAAGTAAAGGTCAATTTCACTGTAAAAGAACAAACATCCTTAGAGTTACAGGAGTTAGATCTAATTTCTGTAAGAGGATTTGGTCGATTAAAGTTATTGATGATTGAAGGAAGAACAAAAAAAGACAAAATTAGACTGCAAATTGGTAGATTAGAGCCAAAAAAGTGATTTCCTTAAATTAAATTTGAAATTTAGATGTTTTCAACCTGCCGGAAATGTATAATAGAGGGAAGAAGATTAGTATGTAAAGGAGATGGATAGGATGCCACTAACACCACTTGATATACATAACAAAGAGTTCAGTAAAGGATTCAGAGGTTATAACGAAGATGAAGTAAACGAATTTCTGGATCAAATCATGAAAGACTTAGAGATACTCATCAAAGAAAAAAAAGAGTTAGAGCTTAAATTAAAGTCATCTAGTGAAAAGGTTGGCCATTTCACCACGATAGAAGAAACCTTACATAAATCCATAGTTGTTGCCCAAGAGGCTGCTGAGGAAGTAAGACGAAACTCTCAAAAAGAAGCAAAGCTTATTGTAAAAGAGGCAGAAAAAAATGCAGACCGTATTGTCAATGAAGCTCTATCTAAAGCTCGGAGAATTGCTTTAGAAATAGAGGAATTGAAGAAACAGTCTAAAGTGTTTAGAAATCGCTTTAAAATGCTAGTAGAGGCTCAATTAGATCTTATTAATACAGACGATTGGAATCATTTGATGGAGTATGATGTAGATTCTACTGCTGTCGATCGTATTTCTGCTACAGAGGAATAAGAGATTTCTTGACTGCTGGCCGTACATTTCCTATAATAATTTCATATCATATATACATGCATTGAAAAAGACGTCTAAAAATGATTTCAGTCAAGCGACTTGGGGATGGTGGAAGCTCAAGCAATGAAGCGTTTTAGAAGATCACTTTGGAGCAAGGACACTGAATTTTTAAGTGTCTTCGGATATGTCCCGTTATGACATACTAAGCGGCGATTACTTTTGGTAATCGCAAGTAGGGTGGTACCGCGAGCATAACTTCTCGTCCCTTTTTGGGATGAGGGGTTTTTTTATTTGTAAATATACCAGTACCTGCGAAAAATGAAGGAGGAAGAACAAATGGAGTACAAAGACACATTATTAATGCCAAAAACAGATTTTCCTATGCGTGGAAACCTACCGGTCAAAGAAGTAGATATCCAAGCAAAATGGGAAGAACAGGACATCTACAAGAAGGTTTTAGAAAGAACGAAAGATCGTCCATTTTTCGTCCTGCATGATGGTCCTCCGTATGCAAATGGTGATATTCATATTGGGCATGCTTTAAACAAAGTTCTGAAAGATATGATCGTTCGTCACAAATCAATGACTGGCTATCATGCTCCTTATGTGCCAGGCTGGGATACTCACGGACTTCCAATTGAACAGGCTTTAACAAACAAAGGTGTTAAGCGTAAAGAATTATCATTGGCTGAATTTAGAAAGCTATGTGAGGATTATGCCTATCAACAAATTGACAACCAACGTACTCAGTTTAAACGTTTGGGTGTACGTGGAGATTGGGAAAATCCTTATGTGACTTTAAAGCCTGAATTTGAATCTCGCCAAATCGAGGTATTTGGTGCGATGGCTAAAAAGGGATACATTTATAAAGGACTGAAGCCTGTTTACTGGTCACCTTCAAGTGAATCAGCGTTAGCAGAGGCCGAAATTGAATATCAAGATAAAAAATCTCCATCCATTTATGTAAGCTTTGCTGTTACAGATGGTAAAGGGGTATTAGAAGAAGGTACAAAGTTTATTATTTGGACTACAACTCCATGGACAATTCCAGCAAACCTTGCTATTTCATTGCATCCACGAGTGGAGTATGTCGTAGTGCAAGCAAATGAAAATAAATATGTTGTAGCGAAAGACTTGGTAGAATCAGTGGCAGCTGAGCTGGGCTGGGAAGAGTATTCTATTGAACGTACAATTCTTGGTCAAGAAATGGACCGTCTAGTTGCTAAACATCCTTTGTATGACCGTGATTCTTTAATAATCCTAGGTGAACACGTAACTACTGAATCTGGTACTGGTTGTGTTCATACGGCACCAGGACACGGGGAAGATGACTTTTACGTAGGGAAAGCTTATGGTCTAGATGTGCTTTGTCCAGTAGATGAGCGTGGAGTAATGACAGCAGAAGCACCAGGCTTCGAAGGGTTATTCTATGATACAGCCAACAAAGCAATTACAGAAGCATTAGAAGAAGCAGGAGCGTTAGAGAAGCTTACATTCTTTACTCACTCCTATCCACATGACTGGCGTACGAAAAAGCCTGTTATTTACCGTGCAACACCACAATGGTTTGCTTCAATTGAGGCATTTAGAGATGAATTATTACAATCTATCCGTAACACTAAATTTACACCAGCATGGGGCGAAACGCGTTTATATAATATGATTCGTGACCGTGGAGATTGGTGTATATCTCGTCAGCGTGTATGGGGTGTGCCAATTCCAGTGTTTTACGCAGAGGATGGAGAACCGATTTTAACAGAGGAAACAATTGCTCATGTATCAAATCTTTTCCGTGAGCATGGTTCGAATATTTGGTTTGAAAGAGAAGCGAAAGACTTGCTTCCTGAAGGATTCACACATCCACATAGTCCAAATGGTATCTTTACAAAAGAGACAGATATTATGGACGTTTGGTTTGACTCTGGATCTTCCTACCATGGTGTTTTAGAAGAACGTGATGATTTAGTATTCCCAGCAGACTTATACCTAGAAGGTTCTGACCAATATCGTGGCTGGTTTAACTCTTCTTTAATCACAAGTACAGCTATGCATGGTCATGCTCCATACAAAGGGCTACTAAGTCACGGATTTATTTTAGACGGAAATGGTCGTAAAATGAGTAAATCACTAGGAAATGTAATTGTTCCTGCAAAAGTAATGAACCAATTAGGTGCTGACATTTTACGATTATGGGTTGCTTCAGTAGACTATACTGCTGACGTTCGAGTTTCAGATGCAATTATTAAGCAAGTGACAGAGGTATATCGTAAAATCCGTAATACACTTCGCTTCTTACATGGGAACATCAGTGATTTCAATCCAGCAAGCAATCGTGTAGCATTTGAAGATTTACGTGAAGTAGATCAATATATGTACATGAAATTACAAGAAGTTATTAAGACTGTTAGAGCAGCTTATGAGCGCTATGATTTTGCGACCGTTTATCATACAGTAAATAACTTCGTATCTGGAGAGCTAAGCTCCTTCTATTTAGATATTGCAAAAGATGTTGTATATATTTATGGAGCAGATGACAAAGATCGTCGTGCAATGCAATCCGTAATGTATGATACACTTTCAGCTTTATTGAAACTGTTAACTCCAATTCTTCCACATACAACAGATGAGCTTTGGGCTTATTTGGAGCATGAGAAGGAAGAAAGTGTACAATTAACAGACATGCCAGATGCTGTTGAATATCCAGCTTTCGAAGCGCTTGCTCCTAAGTGGGAAAAAATCATGGAGCTACGTGATGATGTTCTTAAAGCGCTTGAGGAATCTCGTAATGCTAAGACAATTGGTAAATCATTAGAAGCAAAAGTTACGTTATATGTTAGTGATGAATATAAAGTATTATTCGATACTGATGCAATTGACTTTGCACAACTATTTATCGTATCTAAGTTTGTTCTGGGTGGCTCCCAATCTGAGGCTCCAGCAAACAGTTTAGTGCTTGAGCATTCATCTGTTGTAATAGAAAAAGCAGATGGAGAAAAATGTGAACGCTGCTGGACTATTGCTGAAACAGTAGGAGAAAGCGAAGCTCACCCGACTTTATGTACTCGTTGTGCAGAAGTTGTAGAAAAACATTACGTATAATAAATTTATAGATGCCCTATATGTAAATTCAAGGGTACTGAAAATAACAGTCAAAAAGAATAAAAGCGAGTACGTGAACGATTATCGTTTACGTACTCGCTTTTTTATAACGAGAGTGATTATATAGTGAACCTGTTAATTAGGGCACTTTTTATAAGAGTTAGTATAGTATTTGCATAAACAGCAAAGTATTATATAACATAGAGTTTCCCAGGACGTTTAAAGAGAAGCCTAACTTTTCTTTGTATAATCTATAGATGCTCTTTTACGTAAGATAGGTTTCTATGGTAAACTATTGTAGATTGTTTAATATTATTCAGCAAAAATCTTTTTAATAATTATTAGTTGGATGTAATATTCATTACTACAGACGAGAGAGGTCGTTAAGGCTTATTTGATTATCGGGGGAATTAATGTGTGGAAATTTTATGGACTAGCAGTATTTGTTATTGCCTTAGATCAATGGACAAAATGGCTTGTTGTTAAAAATATGACGCTTGGTGAGCAAATTATGATTTGGGACCCATACTTTGCACTGCTTTCACATCGTAACCGTGGTGCCGCGTGGGGTATGCTCCAAGGACAAATAGGATTTTTTGCGGTAGTTACTATAATTGTAATCGCTGCAATTATTTATTACTTCCATAAGGAAGCAAAAGGGAAACCTGTTTTTCAAGTAGGATTAATGCTTTTACTAGGTGGAGCAATTGGTAACTTTATAGATCGACTTTGGAAAGGCGAAGTAGTTGATTTTGTAGATGTGCTCATTCCAATTGTTAACTATGATTTTCCGATTTTTAATATTGCAGATGCTGCCCTGACTATAGGAGTTGTAGTAGTAATTATTTTTATACTACTAGAAGAACGAGCTGAAAAGAAAAAGGTGAAATAATGGAAGAATTAACGTTTATTATTGAAAAAGAACAAGAAAAAGAGAGAATTGATAAAGCAATTGCTTCTTTTGATACAGACTGGTCTCGTACACAAATTCAAAACTTTATAAAAGATGGTAGTGTATTAGTTAATAACGAGCCTGCCAAAACAAGCTACAAGGTAAAGGAAGGCGATGTTATCATTGTCACACCTCCTGAAGTAGTTGAGCTAGACATAGTGGCAGAAAACTTAAACCTTGAAATCGTTTATGAGGACGAGGATGTATTAGTAGTGTATAAGCCAAGAGGTATGGTAGTTCATCCGGCTCCCGGACATCTTAGCGGTACGCTTGTTAATGGTCTTATGTATCAAATTAAGGACCTTTCTGGTATTAACGGAGTATTACGTCCAGGAATTGTCCATCGTATCGACAAGGATACGACAGGTCTTTTAATGGTAGCTAAAAACGACGTTGCCCATGTTTCTTTAGTAGACCAACTTGTAAAGAAAACTGTTACTCGTAAATATACAGCACTTGTTCATGGCCACATAGCTCATGACAAAGGAACAATTGATGCACCGATAGGCCGAGACAAAAAAGAGCGTCAAAACATGGCAGTCGTTGATAATGGTAAGCATGCTGTAACTCATTTCCGTGTATTAGAACGCTTTAACAAATATACTTTAGTGGAATGTCAGTTAGAAACTGGTAGAACACACCAAATCCGTGTTCATATGAAGTATATTGGTTATCCTTTAGCTGGAGATCCAAAATATGGTCCAAAGAAAACACTAAACTTTAATGGACAGGTTTTACATGCGGGAGTTCTTGGTTTTATACAGCCTAGAACTGGGGAATATTTAGAATTCTCATACCCACTACCAGAGGATTTCACGGATTTATTGCAAGATTTAAGAAAAACAGCATTGCCAAAAGAAGAATAGTCAGATATACTGATTACAATAAATTGAATAGTTTCACCTTTAATAACAGTCCAGAGAGGCTGAGAAGGTACATGTGAAAGTGACTCACTATTATTCTGCGGATTAATAGGATCACTATATTTTAAACGCGCACATACAACCTCTTGGGCTCTTCTAGCTCAAGAGGTTTTTTACATTTCCGAATAGGAGGAGATAATTTATGGAAGAAAAAGCAAGCATTCTAGATGAACAAGCCATTAACAGGGCACTTACTCGAATTGCACATGAAATAATTGAACGGAACAAAGGAATTGAAGAATGTATATTAGTAGGCATAAAAACTAGAGGTACATATCTAGCACAAAGACTGGCTGAGAGAATCGAAAAAATTGAAGGCAAACCAATCAAAACGGGTGAATTGGATATTACATTATATCGAGACGATTTATCAATCAAAAGCGCTTCTAATGAGCCTTTAGTACAGCAAGTAGATATTTCCCATGATGTAACGAACAAAAAAGTAATTTTAGTAGATGATGTGCTATTTACAGGAAGAACAGTTCGAGCGGCAATGGATGCAGTAATGGATATTGGTCGGCCCTCTCAAATACAGCTGGCTGTTTTGATCGATAGAGGACATAGAGAGCTACCAATTCGAGCGGATTATGTTGGCAAGAACATTCCTACCTCTAGCAGTGAAAAAATAGTAGTTAAAGTTACAGAGACAGACAAAATAGATGCTGTAACAATCTTTGAATAAACCAAAAAAGGTGGCGACTTAAATGTCAAAGGCAATATTAGATGTAAATGACAAGCCTACAGGTGGACAGCTGATTACTTTAAGCTTTCAGCACATGTTTGCAATGTTTGGCTCAACAATATTAGTACCTCAGCTTGTAGGGTTAAGTCCTGCTATCGCATTGCTAACAAGTGGTATAGCAACTATCATTTTTTTAATGATAACCAGATTTCAAGTACCAGCGTATCTTGGTTCCTCCTTTGCTTTTATAGCGCCTATACTAGTTGCTTCAAATGGATTAAATGAATCAACAGGCAAAGCTATAGACCCTGGAAATGCCATGATTGGAGCAGTATTCGTCGGTTTGGTATATGGTGTAGTGTCACTGATCATTTGGAAGAGTGGCTATAAGTGGATTATGAAGCTATTACCACCAATCGTTGTTGGTCCGGTAATTATGGTTATTGGTCTTGGATTAGCAGGAGTAGCAGTGGACATGGCCATGAATATTACAAATGTAGAAACTGGTTTAAAAGAATATAGCTTTTTACATTTTTCAGCAGCGCTAGTGACATTGTTTACAGCAATCATTTGTACAATATTCTTTAAAAATATTATAAGTACAATGCCAATTTTAATAGGCTTAGTAGTTGGATATCTCTACTCTATCCTGATTGGTATTGTAGATTTTACACCAGTTAAAGAGGCTAGCTTGCTAGCGTTACCTGATTTCTTAATACCAGGTGTTCATTATGACTTTGAAGTTACTTCTAGAATCTTGCTCATTATGGTACCAATTGTCATTGTTACTATTTCGGAACATATTGGCCACCAATTAGTACTAGGGAAGGTAGTTAATAGAGACTTCATTAAAGAACCAGGTTTACATCGATCGCTTCTAGGGGATGGTCTTGGAACATTTGCTAGTGCCTTAATCGGTGGACCTCCAAAGACAACCTATGGTGAGAATATTGGGGTATTGGCAATTACTCGCGTATATAGTGTTTATGTAATAATGGGAGCAGCTGTGATCGCCATATTACTTTCTTTCTTTGGTAAAGGTATGGCTCTAATTACAACGATACCTACTGCAGTACTCGGTGGAGTGTCTATCCTTCTTTTCGGAATTATCGCTTCAAGCGGATTACGAATGCTAGTAGAAGCAAATATTGATTTTGGGAATAGCCGAAATCTAGTCATTGCATCGGTAATCCTTGTAATTGGTATAGGTGGAGCTAAATTTATAGTTACAGAGGCTTTGAGTGTGGAAGGTATGGCACTAGCAGC
>NZ_JBAEAP010000233.1:0-2950 GCF_056205495.1 Psychrobacillus sp.
AAATGGACATTCTTAATAATTGTAAGCGTTTTATTTTTCATTCTTGGAATGTTCTTAGAACCAACTGCTATTATATTAATCACTCTTCCTATCCTTCTACCGATTATTACAACATTGGATATCAACGTGATCCACTTTGCAATCATCATGGTAGTAAACATGGAACTCGGTATGATCACTCCACCTGTAGGATTGAATCTCTTCGTGGTAAGTGCCATATCAAAGGAAAAAGTCGACAGGGTAATAAAAGGTGTCGTCCCGTTCTTCGCAATCTTTGCGATAGTACTTGTCATCATTATTATTTTCCCAGAAATTTCGTTATTTCTTACAAGGTGATTTTTGGAAGGGTCTAGGGTAGTGTATCTATCCTTGTAACAAACAATTCATTTAAGAAGTAGTCAGGATATCTCCTGGCTACTTTTTTTGTATCTACCAGAAACCTCACACTAACTATATAACCATAAAAAATTGAAATAATACAAATAAATAGTACAAAAACACCATGAATTTTTACCTATATATGCTATTATTATGATATGGAAATTTTCAAACAACTTTTAAAATACTACTTATAACAAATGGAGGAAAATATCGATGCAAAAGGCACCATTCTCTTTTAATCTTCAAAAGGTTCATCAGTTAAATTTAAAAATTACGTGTTTCTTGGTCATACTAGTCTTACTTCCCATATTCTCAACTCATGGATTTATTGATTCAAAAAACTATATTTTTACTGGTGTCCTTGTTATTGCGTTGGCATGCTTAAATTATTTTTTGAAGCTTCCCCATTTGGTGAAGGCAATTTTATTTGCAACCTTAAATGGCACAGTAGTATTTGCCTTATTCATATTAGACGGCTATGGAATAACCAAGCACTACTTACTTTTCATAACAATTGTGATGGCAGCCGTTTATTTTGAACGAAAAGTATTAATAGTCTATGGCCTTATTTTTAACGTTTATCTCATACTACTTTACGTTTTAGTACCCGATAAATTCTTAGGGGTAAATAACACATTCGCTTATTTCCTTACCACATTCTTTATTTTTAACGGAATTTTATATATGTTAAATAAGTTAAGCGAGTGGGGTGGAGAATTAGTTTCCGAATCGCAAAAGGGTGAGCAAAAGGCCAATAAGCTACTAGAAGAAACAAAGCAATTAGTAATTATGATCGAAAAAAGCGCTCATACTTTAGAAGCGGAAACAGAGGAAGTCAAAAATACATCAAATTCGTTAGCCTCTGTGAGTAATACAATTTTAGACTCCACACAACAAATTGCCGAGTCTATTCAAAGTGAGGCAGAAATGATTTTTGCAATGCATAATGTAATGCATGATTCAAAATCAGAGCTTTCGCAAACTGTGGAATTATCCCAAGAGGCAATGGAACATTCACAAAAAGTAAACGAGCAATT
The DNA here is from genome assembly GCF_056205495.1 of Psychrobacillus sp. Taxonomy (NCBI): domain Bacteria; kingdom Bacillati; phylum Bacillota; class Bacilli; order Caryophanales; family Bacillaceae; genus Psychrobacillus; species Psychrobacillus sp. Next base: position 1,419 of record NZ_JBAEAP010000233.1, read on the forward strand.
ATCAAGAAATACTGAAAGCGTGGAACAGGTGACGAAGCATATGGGTGTATTAAGTGATTCCATGGGTATGACGGTTACTACAATGGATGAATTACAACATAGTTTACAGAGGGTGAATGATTTACTAGAGGGCATTAAAAGCGTTGCTGACCAAACGAACTTATTGGCACTGAATGCAGCTATCGAAGCCGCTCGTGCAGGTGAACATGGGAAAGGCTTTGCAGTGGTGGCAGATGAGGTTAGAAAGTTAGCAGAAGAAAGTGCAGTAACAGCAGCTAAAATTACAGATGTTACAACCCTGCTTTTCACCAAATCAGCTGCTGCTCAGGAGCAATCACTTCATGGACAAACAGCAGCTATGGAAGGACACAAATTATTAGCTGATATTTCAGCAGCCTTTAACAACGTCAAGGTATCAAGTGACATTTCACATACAAATGTGAAGGAGAGTGTACTGGCAATCGATAAAGTGAATGATCAGTTCACACAATTATTAGGGGAAGTTGATATGCTTTCGGCAGCATCCCAGCAAAACAGTGCAGCAACAGAAGAAATTGTCTCTTCCATCTTTGAAGAAAATAAATTACTAGAATCCATTGGTGAAGCAACAGCAAAACTTCATACTTTAAACTATGAGCTAATAAATCTAACAAAATAATTCTTTAGACAGCATTTCAAATTCTTTTGGAATGCTGTTTTTTTGTAGAAACAGGTACTAAGCTTTTCTGTACGTTAGTAATGTGGAAGTAAAAATAAGCCGAACTTTAATTGACGGCTTACATTTATTAAATAAACTACTGTCTCTTTTCAACAAACAACAAAATTAGTGTTGCCAATGGACCTAATATAAGAGAAAGAAAAAACCAATTTAACCCCGTTCTATTCTTTCCTTGTGCAAGGCCAGCGTTCATCATCGCCAAAGACCCCCAACCTTCGAAGTATTGATTATCCATCATCTGCCCCCTCCCCCTAATGTTACCTCTTTAACGTACAACATTATTGCTCTGTAATTCAACTACTTTTTATGAATATTCGTCAGGTTCATTCCTTCTTTGTGTTGAAAACGAACAGTTGATGGTTTTAATACTGTCTGATTCTTTTGGAAATTTCATCATTAATACCTTGACACTCGATATATTGAACCATATACTATGACTAACGATATATCGAGTATCGATATAAAAAGAGGTGATTGAATGCAACCCCTATCCGAGTCCACCTATTTAGTTTTATTGGCTTTAACTAAAGAGCCGCTGCATGGCTACGGAATTATCAAGAACATCGAACAATATAGTGATGGAGAAATTGTTTTAGCGCCTGGTACTTTGTATGGTGTGCTGACTAATTTGCAAAAGCAGAAGCTCATTGAACTAGTGACAGCTGAAAAAGAGAGCAGGCAAAAGAAGATATATCGACTTACTTACGAAGGTCACACTAGTTTTAGCCTTGAATACGAACGTATAAAAAAGATGCTGACAATCAGCAATGATATTTTGAAAGGTGCGAAACAAGATGAAGACGATAAAGAAATT
>NZ_JBAEAP010000234.1:0-5000 GCF_056205495.1 Psychrobacillus sp.
AAGACAACTCGATCGAACACAAAATTTCGTAGTGGCTTGATATCTGAAATGTCATGATGAAGCAATTTTTCCTCCGGAGTACTTGCAATAATATCTGATGCTACCCGTGGAAAATGTTCAAAGAGAAATGACACTTCTTTAGGCTTTAAGTATTGAAAGTCAGGATTTTTTGGAGAAGTGTTAATACAAGCAAACCAATAAATGAAGCCATCTTTCATTGGTGCCATGCCAAATCTCCCTTTTGTGGACCAAAGCTCTGTGGATGTATATTCTTTTACTCGCCCATTGTTTTCAGTTATCCCTCTCCAGCAAGTATATCCAGCATACCTTGGTTTAGATTCAGGAACGAGCTGTTGACGAATGGGAGAATTAATGCCGTCTGCCGCTATAAGTAGCTCAGCTTCAAAGGCTGTCCCATCCTCGAAAAAAGCAGTAACCCTCTCCTTATTTTGCTTAACACGTATACATCTTTTATTAAATTCAATGGTATTTGGTTTTAGATTTTCGAGAAAGGTTCGATGGAGGTTTGCTCGATGGATGGTGATATTCTCTTGTCCAAACATTTCTTTGAGAACAGAGAAATCAATCGTATTGAGCATTTTTCCATGCATGTCCTGAAAGACCTGTGTGTTTAGGATATAGCCATTGCGGAATATCTCCTCACCGACGCCAATCTCCATAAGTGCTTGCATAGCATTGGAGCCAATTCCTATTCCAGCACCAACTGGTTGGAAAGCTTGAGCGGACTCAAACACGTGCACCTCATGACCTTGCTTTTGCAGAGTAACCGCTGTACAAAGTCCTCCAATACCACCGCCAATGATGGCAATGTTCAATGGGATCTACCTCCTTAATTACCTCTAGTCTAGCAGAAATTTTATGATATGCTAATAAAAAGAGGGAGGGAGAAACATGATTACATTGCGCATGTATGAATCAAAGCATCGAGAGGCATTAGACCATTATCCATTGTCTGAAGAGCAATTAGGCTTCACAGGACACCCAATAGAAATGCTTAAAAAGGTTGAAATGTGTCCTTCTTATTCACCTGTACTGATATTAGAAGGGGAAGAGGTGGCTGGATTTTTCGTGTTGGATACTGGAGACGATAAGTTAAATTATACTGATAGGAAAGAAAGTATCCTACTTAGAGGTTATTCCGTTCATCCTAGTTTCCAAGGGAGAGGAATAGCAAAGTCTTCTATGCAGCTTTTACCCCAGTTTGTAATGGAACATTTTCCATCTATTGAGCAAGTTGTGCTTGGTGTCAATGAGGCTAATAAAGCTGCTCAGGCTGTCTACTTAAAAAATGGTTTTATCGACGAAGGACGAAGATATTTAGGGAGTGCTGGAATTCAATTAGCTTTATGTCTTAAGGTTAACCAGGTGATAGTAAGGAAAGCAATACCTGGAGATGAACAAGGGATAGTGGATGTATGTGTGGCCGCTCAATGGAACACATACAAGAATTTATATTCCAATGAATACATAGAAGGTGTTATTGAAAAGTTTTACACAGTGGATAGAATTGAAAAGGAAATTGCAGAAACCAATCGTTATTGGAATGGATACTTTGTCGCTCTGCTTAACAATGAAATAGTTGGTGCTATAGGTGGCGGGGTAGACGAAGAAGGAATTGCTGAGGTATATGTCCTTTACTTGGATCCCGAGAAACGAAACAAAGGAATTGGGACAAAGCTTTTAAACTATTTATCTGATGTTCAGAAAACGAAGTATGGTGCGCACGAGCAATGGGTGTCCGTAGCCAAAAATAATATGCTTGGAATTCCTTTTTATGAGGCACGTGGCTTTGTGTTTCAACGTGAGGAGCAAGCTTATGAGAGTAACCCAGAGGACCAAGCAATCTCCTTAAAATATAAGCGAAAAATCTAAGAAAAAAAGCATCTGTGATAGATGCTTTTTAGATGAGAATATATTAGTCACATAAAAACTAAAATACTCTGAAATTCCTTGCTTCCACTTTTTAGTTTAATTTATATAAGATATCATCCTCCTCGCTTGGATTACCGCGTCCATCGGTATTATTAGTAACAAAGTACAACGATTCTCCATCAGAGTAGACATCACGCACTCTACCAAAGCCAGTGATAGATTGTTCTACCTTACCAGTTTCAACATTCATGACCTTAACAGCTTCTCCACGGAGGGAAGCGACATATAGCTTTCCTTTGTGAAAGGTTATTCCAGACGGTGCCCAAGTCTCATTACTGCCAGAAGTAATGAGCGGTGTTACATAGCCGTTCTTAGTTTCAGAACCTTCAATGATAGGATAACCATAGTTTTTTCCTTGCTCTATTAAATTGACCTCATCATTAGCAGATTGACCATGCTCTGCCTCAAAAAGAGTCCCATTCTCGTGCCAAGCAAGTCCCTGTGGATTTCGGTGACCAATGGAGAAAATTTGGAACGATCCATCCTCCTCCATTCGTACAATTTTACCGTTCAAGGAAGTATCGTCCTGAGCAAGCTCAGGGTCACCTGCATCACCAATAGTTACATATAACTTACGATCAGGACCAATTTCAAGTCTTCCCCCATGATGGATATTACCAGTCTTTATATCATCGAGGTGTATTTCAGTTTCCTGCCACTGATTATTCTCTCGTTTTAAAGTCACTACACGATTAAAGGATTCACCGTCTTTGTCATACGTGTAATAGGCAAATGCCTCATTGGTTTTGCTGAAATCAGTTTTTAGGACAAAGCCAAGAAGACCAGCCTCAGCTGCTGAGGACAAGGTATCCGAAAATAGGACTTCCTCATGGGTGACGGTGGACCCATCAATGACAGCTATTGTACCTACTCTCTCTGATATATAAAAGATACTGTCCTGTTGATTGATTGCCCATGGGATTTCTAAATTGGTTGCTATTTTATCTGCAGCTTCTTTTTCCGGTTCGGCTGCTTCTTCAGAACAACCAACTAATAGAAGTGTTAAAAGTATGAGTCTTTTCATATAAAAACCTCCTCTAGTACTACTTCTAGGAAAGAAATGCAGAATCCTGCTCTTTACCATAAGTTTTACAAATGAGAAACGATAGATTCTATCAAATTTACTTATCATAAATGGAGGAGTATGCTGAATTTACAGAGAAGTTTAGAAAGAAGGCAAAATAATGGAATTTCTAATATTTTTTATTATTGGGATTGCAGGAAATATGGTTGGTACGCTAGTTGGAGGGGGAGGACTGATCAGTCTTCCAATGATGCTGCTAATGGGCTTACCGATTCATTCAGCTATTGGTGCCAACAAGGTTTCAAATACTGTGAGCTCCCTATCTAGCTTTTTAGTTATTTTTACTAAAAAGGAAGTGTCAGCGAAAGAGGCGTTGTCTGTTCTAGTATTTTGTTTAGGTGGAGGAATTTTAGGGGGACTTACGGCATCCTTTCTTAGTGGAGAGACACTCATGGTCATAGCAATCCTATTATTAAGCTTTGCTTTCATCAACTCATTTATGGGAAAAGGAAATTTTGATGGGACATCGACCTTTCAGCTGAATAGAAAAACAATTCCATCCTTATTAGGTATAGGCATTTATGATGGAATGTTTGGTCCAGGGAGCAGCACCCTTGCCCTTTACTTGTATGCCAGCGAGAAAATTGCATACATCAGGGCTGTTGGCCTTGCTAGAATCGGTGTATTCGCAAGCTGCTTTGGTGCTTCTATTACGTATATATCCACGGGGAAGATCATGTGGCCAGTGACCATTGCTTTAATGATTGGTGCAATTATTGGAGCGCAGCTAGGTGTAAGGCTTGCCCGGAAATTAAAATCAGAGCATATTAAGCCTTTACTAAGAGTAGTAACCGTATTATTGATTGTGCAAATAATTTGGGATTATGTGAAGTAATAAGTGAGGAGGAAATGATATGAAATTAAAATGTGCAATTTTAGATGACTATCAGCAAGTCGCTTTAAAAATGGCAGACTGGACATCTATTGAGGAGCAGGTGATGGTACGCTCCTTCACGAAGCATTTCAATAATGAAGAAGAGCTAATAGAGGAAATCAAAGAGTATGAAATTATTGTGATTATGCGAGAACGAACTGCCTTCACGGCTTCTTTATTTGAAAAATTACCTAAATTAAAACTCTTAATCACCTCAGGGATGAGGAATGCCTCGATTGATTTAGCTGCTGCTTCAACGTATGGAGTAACTGTTTGTGGTACTGCGAGCTCCTCGGAGCCACCGACTGAGCTTACTTGGGCACTACTCTTAAATCTCGCTAGAAATATTACTTTGGAGAATAGAGCTTTAAGAGAAAACGGTCCATGGCAAAGCACAGTAGGAGCGGATTTACATGGAAGAACGTTGGGACTCCTTGGATTGGGCAAAATCGGAGGACGTATGGCTACGATAGCCCAAGCATTTGGGATGGACGTTATTGCATGGAGCCAAAACCTTACGAAGGAAGATACAGATAAATTAGGAGTTCGTTTAGCAAATTCAAAGGAAGAGCTCTTGAAAACAAGTGACTTCGTGTCGGTTCACCTTGTATTAAGTGACAGAACAAGAGGAATAATAGGCAAGCAGGAATTAGAGCAGATGAAGCGTAGTGCTTATCTCATCAATACATCACGAGCAGCAATTGTAGACGAACAGGCACTAATAAAGGCATTAGAAGAAAACTGGATTGCAGGAGCAGGCTTAGATGTATTTGATGAAGAGCCATTGCCAGAGAAACATCCATATCGTACGCTAACTAACGTTCTGGCAACTCCTCATTTAGGATATGTAAGTGAACATAATTACCGCGTCTACTTTACAGAAGCAGTAGAGGACATTGTAGCTTTTCTTGAGGGAGCTGAAATTCGGAAGATAAATTAAGCCAGTGGGCCAATAAATAGGGGGACCGACTGATTAATAGCGCGAACCGACCGATAATCCGGGAGAACCGACCGATAATCCAGCGAAACCGACCGATTATGGGTGAGAACCGACCGATTCATGCAAAAGAGGCACAAGACTATCCCATA
>NZ_JBAEAP010000235.1:0-7144 GCF_056205495.1 Psychrobacillus sp.
CTGCATGTTTAATTACCTTGGAAATCATTGGATCATAAAAAGGAGTCACCTTATTTCCTTCCTCATACCCTGCGTCTATTCGTACATCCGCATTATTTCCCCATGTAAGAGTTGATATTGTTCCTGGAGAAGGAAAAAACGTTTTTGGATCCTCCGCGTAAATTCTAAATTCAAACGCGTGCCCATTAGTTGTAATTTTGTCTTGCTCCTTAACTGGCAACTCCTCACCTTGCGCAACCTTTAGCTGCCATTCTACTAAATCAAAGCCTGTTACCGCTTCTGTTACTGGATGCTCTACCTGTAAACGGGTATTCATTTCTAAAAAGTAAAATTGATGATTTTGGTCTACGATAAATTCCACCGTTCCAGCATTCACATAATCGACTGCCTTTGCCGCGTTAACTGCCGCTTCAAACAGCTTTTTCTTGGCATCCTCCGGGAAATTTGGAGATGGAGATTCTTCAAGAACCTTTTGATTTCTTCTTTGTACAGAACAATTACGTTCGAACAAATGCACGATGTTTCCTTTTGTATCCCCAAAGATTTGTACTTCAATGTGACGAGAGTCTTCAATAAATTTTTCTAAAAATACTATATCACTACCAAAATAAGATTTGGCTCTAGTTTTAATCGATTCAAAGTGCTTAGTAAGGGTTGCTTCATCGTCACATTTAATCATGCCGATGCCGCCTCCGCCCGCGCTTGCCTTAAGCATAATTGGGTAGCCAATCTGTTTTGCTGCGTGAAGTGCCTCGTCCAAAGAATTAAGCCCATCCTCTGTTCCCGGTACCACAGGCACGTTTGCATTAATCATTGTTATACGGGATTCGATTTTATCTCCCATCTTTTCGATCGTTTCCGCTTTAGGGCCAATAAACGTAATTCCAGCCGCCTCTGCTTTTCTAGCAAACTCTGCATTTTCTGACAGAAAACCATAGCCTGGATGAATTGCATCTACACCTTCTCGTATAGCAAGCTCAATTATGTCATCAGCCTTTAAATAAGACTGTTGCACCTGACTTGGCCCAATAAGAAAAGCGTAATCAGCTTCTTTTACATAAGGAAGCTGTTCGTCCGCTTCACTATAAATTGCTACCGTTTCAATATTTAAACGTTTACATGTCTTGATAATCCGTCGTGCTATTTCTCCCCGATTTGCTATTAACAGCTTTTTCATATGTATCTCCCCTTTGTCAAAATATTCTCCCCTCTATTAGTCTATACGAAAGTTGAAAGTGAATTCAACTTTCACATAATAATTGATTAAATTCATCTACATATCCTAGGGCCAAATAACTAACAAAAAATTACAGAAACGTTACAGGTGCCAGGCACCTGTAACGTTTCTGATATAAAATTATTTCCCATTAAAAAAAGTCTCTATTTTTTAGAGACTTCATTGCTAATTTCTTTCTATGTGTTGAACACCTTGTTTGGCCCAGTTCACTAGTACCTCGTAATCTCTTTTTAGTAAATTATATGCATTAGCTATTTCATCATAGGAATTTTTCATTTCATCGTAACTTTGCATGGCAAGTTGCAAATGGTTTTGAAGGGAAGTGGAATCGTTTACAGTTTCCTTGAAACTTTCTACCTTCGGGGAATCCTCTTTTGGGAAAAGTTGTGGGCGAAGATTTTTGTTCCATCTAAATGCACAGGCTTGTTTGGAGCGCCCTAACAATACGCTGGCTTCCTGAAACCCTGAGATTTGGGTGTGGCCTTGTTCGATTTTCTTTAGTACTATCTCTTTTAGTAGATTGTCTTCGTCGAGGGTCCAGCTATCTTTTCTCAATTTAACATTCACATTAATCACCCTTTGCTTTTTTATTAATATATGCAAAGTGGGTATAAATAGACTCTATTTTATTTCTTTTTTGATAAAAAAGAATTCACTGCCTCATGGTGTACATCTGCTTCCCAAAGTACAGAGCATTCTTTCACTTCTTCCATTATTCTCTCAAATAATTTAGATTGCTCCCATTTTCGTATGATCTGTTTTTTGTAGGCCTTCAAAACTGTCGAATGGGGAATAATCATTTTGGAGATGAAGTCTTGTAGAGCAATCACTTTATCACCCTCAAACACTTCGGTAGCCCAACCCATCTCTAAAAGCTCTGATGAATGATACGGAGTGGCTTCTGTTAACATCTTTAGTGCTTTATCATACCTCATACCCTTTTCAAAAAGGTATGTTCCCCCACCCCAGCCACTAGTTATAGCAAGTTTACCTTGGATAAATCCACATTTTGCTTCCTTTTTGACAAGTCGGAAATCGCATAATGTGGCTATTTCACATCCCCCACCAACTGCGGTCCCATTAATTAAAGCGATTGTTGGTACCTCTAGAGTAGCTACCTTGTAAAGTTCTTTAGCTACTTCGCTTAGCATTGCGTAAGATTCCTCAGCGGTTTTTAGCTCATGAAAAACCGATAAATCTCCTCCGGAACAGAAAGACTTATCTCCTGCTCCTGTAATAACTACAAGCTTAATTTCTTTATTTGAATTAACCTCGGTTACAAGCTGCCTAAATCCAGCCAAAACATCAAAGTTAATAGCATTATGTATGTCAGGTCGATCAATCTCAAATATTAGGATGTTATCCTTTTCTTTTATCGTGTACGCCAAAGTATGTACCTCCTAAAATGAATATAGAGAAAAAGGCTACCGAAGAGCCATGGTCTCTTTGGTAGCCTTTTAAGGAACAAATACTGTATTATTTGCTCACTACTTCTTTCCCTTTGTATTGACCGCATGATTTACAAACTCGGTGAGCCAATTTCATTTCACCACAATTTGAACAAGCAACCATACCAGGTACGGATAATTTAAAATGTGTACGACGTTTTCTTTTTACAGTTTTAGAAGTTCTTCTAGCTGGTACTGCCATTGGTGGCACCTCCTTACAGATCTATTATTCGTCTGTTTGATCAAAATACTTAGCTAAATCAGCAAGTCTTGGATCCAATTTTGGTTGGTCATCTTCTTGCAATTCTTTAAGATCTTCATCAGTAGTAAAGCTCCAACCTGTCCCACCCTCGTGTTTAAATTGGTCTGCACCTTCTTTATACACTTGCAATGGTATTTCTAAAAGAATTAATTCTTCCAGAACAGGATCGACATCAATGACATCCCCTTCTACGATATGATAATTATCATACGCTTTAGCAGAAGCGAGTGCAGTGTCGGACCAGGTGAATACTTCATCCGATTGAATCTCAAATGGAAATTCAACATCTTCCCAAGTGCGTGCACATGGTAAGGTTAAAACTCCAGAAAGCTGAAAATGACAAGTCATTTGCGCTGCACCAAATGTGCAGTGCCCTTTTACATGAACGGGTGAAATCTTTCGAACGTCTTGATTTCGCTTCTTCACATTTTCGAGTTCCACGAATTCATCTATATCTAGACCATTCTCACGATATTTAGAAAGCTGACTAATTGCCCATTTCATACGATTATCACCTCAAGACAACAAAGTTGATTATATAATGCTTAGTTTTAGATGTCAAGATAATTTCTTGTCACTACTTTATTTTAACATTATACTTTCAGTAAGGAAAGTATTTAAGATTGGTCCAGATTTAACAGACAAAACAAGGATAGCGAAGACTACCAGCTAGAAGATCAGATAATATAAGGGGGATTAATTATAATGAAAGCTACAGGAATTGTTGTAGAATACAATCCATTTCATAATGGTCATCTACACCATTTACAACAGTCCACTAAACAGACGGATAGCGAACTTTCAATTGCAGTCATGTCCGGCAACTTCTTGCAGCGTGGAGAGCCAGCGCTTGTAGATAAATGGACGAGAGCTAAAATGGCAGTAGATGCTGGTGTCGATTTAGTTATAGAGTTACCATATGCATTTGCAACTGCACAGGCAAGTGATTTTGCTAAGGGAGCTATTTTTTTATTGGATGCACTAAAATGCGACAGCTTTTGTTTTGGAAGTGAGGAAGGATCAATAGAGTCTTTCAATCAAACAATTAAGTTGTTAACCTCCAAAAAGGACGAATATAACGAGGCTATTTCCCAATTTATAAAAAAAGGGATTAGTTATCCAAAAGCACTGAACGAGGCATATCATTTATTGGCAAATGAAGCAACTGAACCTCTAGTGGATTTGTCTAAACCGAATAACATCTTAGGCTACCATTACATGGAGGCTGCACGTCAAATAAATTCATCCATTAAGCCAACTACGATTCAACGCATTGTGGCTAACTATCACGACGATGCTAAAAAAACAGAATCGATTGCGAGCGCCACTGGAATTAGAAAGGTACTCTTCGAAGAAAAAGAGCTTTCTAAAATTCATCCATATTTACCCGACACAAGTCTTATGGGTCTAACCAAATGGATTGAGCAGGCAGAAAGCTTCGGCAGCTGGGAGCGTTTTTATCCTATTTTGCGCCTAATAATTTTGCGCCAGGATAAACATAGCATCGCAAAGTATGCAGAGGTAACGGAAGGCATTGAAAACGCTATTTGGAACGCTGCTGCAAAGCATGAAAGTTTCTTCCCATTCATGGAGCAAATAAAATCCAAACGATTTACCTGGACAAGAATACAAAGGATGTTGACCCATATTTATAATGCATTTACATGGGAAGATTTAAGAGCTATTGAGTACCCTACCTACATCCGACCACTTGCAATGAGTCAAAAAGGACAGACATATCTCCAATCCATAAAAAAAGACTTGCAGCTCCCTCTAGTTAGTAGGGTGGCTGCAAGCAAGGATAATATACTACTGCAGCTTGATATTAAAGCCGCAAATCTATATTATTTAGGACTTCAAACTAAATTTGGTTCATCCATGGTTGGAAGCGAATATAGAACGATACCAATTAGAATTTAATCATTTTGGTTCTAGGTTATCTAAATATTCCATTGCATCGTCAATGGTTTTCACTGGCACAATTTTCATCTTTGTGCCAATTTTTTTTGCCGTTTTTAAAGCTTCTTCATAGTTTGAGGTAAGATCTGGGTTTTTAGCAACAATTTCTTCAGGTATATCATCGTCGGGTGCAAACATGAAATCTACACCTTTTTTATCTGCAGCAATTACTTTTAAGTCAATTCCGCCTATCCTTCCGACAGTACCATCTTGTAGCATCTCTCCAGTCCCTGCGATATCGTAGCCTTTTGTTATGTCCTCTGGAAGCAGTTGGTTTAATAACTCAAGGGTAAACATTAGACCTGCCGATGGACCCCCAATATCTTCGGATTTAATCTCTACAGACGGGGTGGTTTCTACTACCTTGTTTTCAGTATAAGAAATACCAATACCAGCCTTTTCAAGGACCCCTGGGACCGATTTAAGGGTTACCTCTTTAGTAAGCACCTTTTCATCCCGCTCGACCTTTAAACGAACGGTATCGCCCTCTTTTTTATCTGCTAAGTACTTGGCAATCACATCTCCAGTCAGATCAGACAAATTATCCATTTCTAAAATCTTGTCTCCTGGTTTTAGAATATTGTGAGCGCCCCCTCCATCCACTACATTAAAAATAAATATTCCGTGATTGATAACGGTGTAAGGTTTTTTCGCTCGATCGAAAGCCACCGTAATAGCATTAAACTGAGAATCAGACATAAGCTTTAATTGACGTACATTATATTCCTCTTCATCTTCGTCCTCTTGGCGAATTTGATCAGCAGGATAAATCTTTTGACTATCTGTTACTTTCGCGTACGCATACGTGAGAGGAGTCGCCTTTGATAGAGCAATAGTTAGAAGACTTAATGTACCCTCGTCATCCTCATCTCCATTTTCAACATGCACCAATGGTGAAAGCTCATAAGCTCCCCCTGGTCTTGAAATGTAGGATTCCATTGGATAGAAGCCTAATGCCAAAATAATTACAACAATAAAAAGAAGGACTATTGGTTTTATCTTCTTCATAAGTTATCCCTCTCTTTCATAAATAATTAAATATAAATATAAGTTTATCACTTCCAATTTTGACTGACAAAACATATTAAGAAAATATTGTTAACTCTGGAAGATTTAAAAGTTTGAATAACTCTGATCAAGAAAGAAATCTTACAAAAACTACACTTTGAGGAAAAAATGTTTTCCTTTAAGAGATAAGGAATGACGCATAATGCATATTATTGTTACAGTTGGCAGTTGGGCACTTATTATTCTCTTATTTTTACAGCCCGGAGTTTCACATAACGGTGCATTAGAAGGGATGCGTATCTTCACAACTTCTCTCATGCCTTACCTATTACCTTATTTAGTGATTACTCAAATGTTTATTCGAACTCAGAAAAAGTTTTTAACTACCAATAACAAATTTAAACTTTATTTTAATATTTACCTCCTGACAGCACTTGGTGGCTTCCCTAGTGGAGCAGCCATTATATCCTCCTTAAAGGAGATAGGCACCTTGAACGCCCGGAATGCAAGCTGGCTATTAGCTATTTGCCACGCACCTAGCCCAATGTTTGTTATTGGATTTGTGGGAATTGAAATATTTAACGCAGAAATAGCGGGGCTTAAATTGTTAATCATCATTCATGTAGTCAACCTTATATTCCTACTAGTATTCATTATTTTCTCCAAGCCTATTCAAATGAATACATATAAAAAAGAAGCTAACGCCTCTCCCTTCCAAGAGAGCATAAAAGAAACCTATCAAATCCTTTTACTTATTGGGACGACCGTTATCTTTTTTACTACAATCAGCTATATCGTTTTTGAATCATTAAAAGAAATCATCCCAACTATTTCACCAACTGTTCTAGTTTTTGTATCCTCACTTTTTGAAATGACGGGTGGGATTAGCCTTGCCGGACAAATACTATCAGGCTCCTACTACCTTCCTTTTACCATTGCTCTTATTATTGCTTTTAGCGGTTTAAGTATTCATATGCAAATAATTGTTCTTGCTCAAAAAGCAGGCATACCCATTCGGAAATACCTCATGTTCCGTTTGCTCAACATGCTCATCATTCCACTATTTTTCATACTTGGCTAAATGACAGAAGTGTTACTGGTGCCAGGCACCAGTAACACTTCTGTCATATATTGATCGGAGGCAAAAAAACACCTTGCCCGAGGGCAAGGTTATTGTTGATCCTTATATTTTTCTTTAAGCGCTATTTCCACTTGGGGTGGTACTAGCTC
>NZ_JBAEAP010000236.1:0-14685 GCF_056205495.1 Psychrobacillus sp.
ATGAAAGAAACAATTCAGCAAAGCAAGTTTGTTATTATGCAGCTAGAAATTCCAATTCCTGTAGTGAAATACACGCTAGAGCTTTGCCGAGAGTTAAACGTCCCTGTATTGCTTAACCCTGCGCCAGCTAGTGGATTTCAGCTAGAATTTATGGACTATGTTGCATATTTAACACCAAATGAAACTGAGTGTGAGCTAATATTTGGTCAAAATATGGAAGCAACTTTAGAGCAATATCCAAACAAGCTAATCGTGACGTTAGGTAGTGAAGGTGCTAGATATTTTGATGGAACGAACCATATACTCGTACCCGGATTTAAAACAACTGCCGTAGATACAACGGGTGCAGGTGACACATTTAACGGTGCACTGGCTCATGCACTTGGACAAGAGCTAAGTTTAGAAGAAGCAGTTCGTTACGCAAATGCATCTGCCTCTTTGTCTGTAGAAAAATTTGGTGCTCAGGGTGGTATGCCAAGCCATACGGAAGTAGTAAAAAGATTAGAAGGTGTTAGCAATTGAAGAAACATGGCATATTAAATCGCGACTTAGCTGGAATTTTTGCAAAGCTAGGACATACCGATCAAATTACAATAAGCGATTGTGGGTTACCAATTCCTGATGGCGTTACGTGCATTGATTTATCTTATATCCTTGGGAAACCCTCTTTCGATGAAATTTTAGCAGTTGTGTTAGACGATTTAGTAGTGGAAAAGGCTTATGTTGCAGCTGAGATGAAGACCGCTAATGCAAAAATGCACTATGTAGTGAATAAATCCATTGAACAAGTTTCTGAAGTCTCACATGAAGAATTTAAAGTAATGACTAGACATTCTAAAGTTATTATAAGAACTGGTGAGGCTAGTCCTTATGCAAATATAATCTTACAAGCTGGTGTCATATTTTAAAGGTGGTGGAAGCAATGATTCAGATGACTGGTATTACAAAGGCCTTTAATGGAAATACGGTGTTAAATAATGTGGAATTTGAAATAGCACCAGGAGAAATCCATGCGCTAATGGGTGAGAACGGTGCAGGTAAGTCTACCTTAATGAAAATTCTTACTGGAATTTATACAAAAGATTCTGGTGAAATCACTATTAAAGGAAAGCCGGTTGAATTTAAAAACCCAAAGGAAGCAGAGCAGGCGGGGATAGCTGTAATTCACCAAGAGCTTAATATTCTTCCAGATCTATCAGTGGCTGAAAACTTATTTCTTGGGAACGAAAAAACCCTTGGTAGATCGGGTATTTTAAAAACAAAAGAAATGAACAAGGCTGCTAGAGAAGTGCTTTTAAGTCTGGGATTAGATATAGACGTAAAGACGACTGCAAGAAATCTTTCAGTTGGTAAGCAGCAAATAGTTGAGATTGCAAAGGCCATTTCTTCTAATGCAGAGGTCATCATCATGGATGAGCCGACCGCAGCATTAACCGATAGAGAAATAGAGACACTTTTTGAGACTATTAGAGCATTGCAGGCGAAAGGTGTATCCTTCGTCTATATTTCCCACCGAATGGAAGAAATCTTTGCTATATGTGACCGCATCACTATTCTACGTGACGGAAGCTATGTAGGTGTTAGAAATATCAAAGAAACAAACTTTGATGAAATTGTACAAATGATGGTTGGGAGAGAGCTAGGCGGACGCTTTCCAGACAGAGAATCTAAAATTGGGGATGTAAAGCTAGTAGCAAAAAACTTAACTAGAAAAGGTTACTTCGAGGACATTTCGTTTGAGTTACGAAAAGGAGAAATACTTGGTATCGCTGGCCTAATGGGTGCAGGAAGAACAGAGGTAGTTCAATCCCTATTTGGTTATAAAAAGCTCGATAGTGGAGAGCTAATACTTGATGGTAAGCAAGTGAAAATAAATACTCCACAAGATGCGATAAAGCTTGGTTTCGGCTTCGTAACAGAGGATAGAAAATCTGAAGGATTGATTTTAGATTTCTCCGTAAAAGAAAATTTAGGTATTACAAATTTTAGTAAAATATCTAAAAATGGTGTTGTGAATACGCAAAAAGAAAAAAGCCTCTATGATTCCATGGTAAAAAGACTAGGTGTACGTACTTCTGGTCCAGATCAAACCGTTAAATCATTAAGTGGAGGGAATCAACAGAAGATAGTCATTGCCAAATGGCTAGGTATTGAGCCAGACATCTTAATATTGGATGAACCGACACGCGGTGTAGACGTAGGCGCGAAAAAAGAAATTTACTCCATTGTTAACACACTGGCAGAAAATGGAGTATCTATCATTATGGTATCCTCCGAGCTTCCTGAAATCATTGGAATGGTTGATCGAGTGCTCGTGATGCATGAAGGAAAGTTAACCGGTGAAGTTACCAAAGAAGAAATGACACAAGAAAAAATAATGCATTACGCTACCGGAGGGGACAAAGTTGCTAAAATCTAGTTCACAATCAGTACTACAAAAATTAGGACCGTTGCTAGGACTTATCTTACTAGTGGTCATCATCACTATATTAAGCCCAAATTTTTTAACCGTAAATAACTTAATGAATGTACTTAGACAGGTTTCTATTAATGCGCTTATCGCGTTTGGGATGACCTTCGTTATTTTAACTGGAGGGATTGATCTATCAGTTGGATCAATTTTAGCTCTGACAGGAGCAGTTACAGCAGGATTACTTGCTAGTGGAATGGATCCAATTTTAGCTATGCTAATAGGTCTTATTTTGGGAGCTGTTCTAGGAGCAATTAACGGAATTATTATCTCTAAAGGAAATGTTGCTCCATTTATCGCTACTTTAGCAACAATGACTATATACCGAGGATTGACATTAGTTTACACAGAAGGTAGACCAATATCAGGTTTAGGCGATTCTGTATCTTTTCAAATGATTGGGAAAGGATATTTCTTAGGTATACCTGTACCAGTCGTAACAATGGCTGTTGCATTTGGAGTTCTATACTTTATCTTGAAAAAGACGACATTTGGTCGTCGAGTTTACGCGGTCGGTGGTAACGAGGAGGCTTCTCGCCTTTCTGGTATTAAGGTTGGCCGTATTAAAATATATGTTTACGCATTAACAGGTGCACTAGCAGCACTTGCTTCTCTTATTTTAACGTCTCGTTTGAATTCAGCTCAGCCTACTGCAGGTAACATGTTTGAACTAGATGCCATTGCAGCGGTAGTACTTGGTGGTACAAGCTTAACAGGTGGTCGTGGTTGGATTGTTGGTACTTTAATCGGGGCACTTATAATCGGTGTCTTGAATAATGGTCTAAATTTAATTGGGGTATCCTCCTTCTTCCAGCAAGTGGTGAAGGGTGCAGTTATATTATTAGCAGTATTAATCGATCGTAAAAAAACAGCATAAAGGAGAAATAACTTCATGAAAAAACTTTATTTTGCTTTACTGTTAATCGTATCAATGTTTCTAGCAGCATGTTCATTGGATTCACCTGGCTCTGAGAAATCTGATTCTGAAAAAGGATCTACTGGTTCAGAGGGCGATTACAAAATTGGTTTATCTGTTTCAACTTTAAACAATCCATTTTTCGTAACATTAAGTGATGGAGCAGAAGCGAAGGCTAAGGAATTAGGTGCAGCCGTAACGGTGGTAGATGCACAGGATAATGCTTCTAAACAAGCAAGTGATGTAGAGGATTTAATCCAACAAGGCGTAGATTTGATTATTATTAATCCAGTTGACTCTCAAGCGGTAGTTTCATCTGTGGAATCTGCAAATGCAGCTAATATTCCGGTAGTAACAGTTGACCGTAGCTCAGAGGGTGGAGAAATTGTAGCTCATATCGCATCAGATAACGTTGCAGGTGGAGAGCTTGCAGGTGAATACTTACTTGAATTAGTTGGAGAAGGTTCAGCTGTAGTTGAATTAGAAGGTGTTGCAGGATCTTCTGCTGCTCGTGACCGCGGAGAAGGATTTAACAATGTTGCCGATGGTAAATTAGACGTAGTAGCAAAGCAAACTGCTAACTTTAACCGTGCAGAAGGCTTAACGGTAATGGAAAACATTCTTCAAGCTAATCCAGACATCAAAGGTGTATTTGCTCACAATGATGAAATGGCACTAGGAGCTTTAGAAGCAATTGAATCTGCAGGAAAAGACATTATTGTCATCGGTTTTGATGCTACTGATGATGCTGTAAAATCTGTAGAAAATGGTAAGCTTGCTGGTACAATTGCACAAAAGCCAGAACAAATTGGTGAAAAGGCAATGGAAGCAGCTATCAAAGCATTAAAAGGAGAAGAAGTGGAAGCTTCTATCCCGGTTGACTTAGAGTTAATCAAAAAATAATATGTAAAAGACTGCATACCCACTCAAAGAAACTTGAGGCGTGTATGCAGTTTTTTTATGTATATGATAAAGGTAGATGTTGATTTAAAAGCCTCCTTCATTAGTTAAAAATGAAGATGTAAATTATAATCAGCAAGGAAATCGCTATGATAGATTTAATCCATAATATTTTTTTACTTATACCAGCTTTCCCTTCAAGATAATTTAAGTAAATCATTGTTAAAGGAAAACCTACCAATGCAAATGAAGAATTCCCACCGACGGTTTCAACATATTTGAATAATCCTACTAAAATAACGAGAAGTCCTAGTGTACCAATAGCCATATTAAAATATAAAGTGCCTCTATCCTTTTCCTCCATTTATTTTCCCCCAGTTTTATATCTCTATTTACTATTCTAACTTTAAAAATTATTCCTTCTCAACTTAACTGCAAGTTTAGTTGCAGAAGAATAAAGTCCTTACTCCTAATTGAAGTAAAGATACCCTGTTAGTTGAAAAGGAAGTATTTATATACTTCCCATTACGGAATAAATAAATAATAATGCCAAAGAAGTTCCCATTACATATTTGGAAACCTGTTTAAGTCTATCATTTTCATATGTCTTGGTTAACAAGTAAAAAAATCCGACTACCCAGATTCCATCTAAGAAAAATTTAGAAATTATATTTCTAAACATATTAAAATAGAAAAATGAGTCCATTAATATTCCTCCCATACCTAAAATATTTTATTGTATTTAACTGAACTACTTCTTGAAGGAAAGTACCCGGTAGTTTAATAAGGAATCACTCATAAGTCTTTTCTCTTTTGATATGTTTAATAAAATTATCACCTGAAACAATAATATCCAAAATTCCTTCCGGATAGAATGGTCTTTCGCTTAATTGAGAAATTGTACGCCAAACAAGCTTGATACTTGGAACTTCTTTATGCAAAAGATAATTCATTGTATTATTACTTGAATACCAATGGATTAAGGTGCAATCATGCCTTCTCTTCCCATCATACAGAATAATACTTTCACAAATACAAGCAAGTTGGCCAATGTTCAAAGCTAAATCAAATTCTTCAATTAGCTCCCTTTTTATAGCTTCACCTGCTGTTTCGCCGAATTCTATACTTCCCCCTGGAAGACGGTAAAAACTTTCAACAAAATCACATTGCACAAGAATTTCGGTCTTATCTTCATTAACGATAATCCCTTCAGCCCTTAACAAAGGCAGATTCACATAACCAGCTCCTTAATTGTTGTATATTCACCTTCTACCTCTCTATTCAAAAACCCTTCTTCAACTAAATTGCATCTTTAGTTGAAGTGTAACATTTCAAAACAAACAATCTTATGGAAAATAAAATAACCTTTAACGTATTCTTTTATATATATAGTGCGTTGTGCTGAATAAAATTACCTAGTATCCAAGCCTATTTCCATTTCAAATCTCACATACATTAATATAGTTAATTAGTAAATAAATAATAAGGGGAAAAACTGTTATTTTATATCCATTTCATATACTATTAATAGAGTGAAAAACTATAAAAAGGTAGGAATTAAACATGGGGGATAAATTAAAGCTCGGCCTACGTTCTAAAATTACTGTCGGCTACATTATTATTATTGTATGTTTATTTGCTTCCGTTATCATATTAAACAGTCAAATTCGTTCACTCCAACAAGAGAGAAATAATTTAATAAAATATAATACTGAAGTTGAAACATTGACAAATAATGTAGAAAAATATGTTATGGATATGCAAGCTGGTCAGCGAGGCTTCATCATCACAGGTAATGAAAGTTATTTGGAGCCATACTATAAGGCTGAAGAACAATGGCAGTTAGAGTTTGAACAGCTCTATAACTTATTAAAGGACAAGCCAAATCAGCAAGAAAAGCTAGCAGAGGTTAAAGGGACCATTGAAGTATGGATGGCAGAAGCAGGCGAACGCGCCATCGTATTTAAAAGAAATAACGATGACGAATCAATTCAGCAGTTCTATGCAAATGATCGCGGTAGAGAATATATGCAATCTATTCGAAACCAATTCAATGAGTTTAGAGAGATTGAAAGAGACTCGGCACAAAATGATGCTCAGAAATTAGATGATCGAAATAATATGCTGACTATAGCGTTATTCGGTATTTTATTATTTGTATCAGCTATTGCGATAACGATGGCTAGTCAGATTTCTAAATCAATTGTCAAAACGGTTAAAGATGTTACGGACACTATTAAAAAGATAGCATCCGAGAACGGAGACCGTAAAGAGAGAATAGTTGTTACTACAAATGACGAGATTAGAGACTTAGCAAATGCAACAAATGAGTTATTAGATAATCTAGAAGATAGAGAATGGCTACAAACAAGTCTTGCAGAAACAGTAACGAAATATCAAGGAGTAGGATCCATTGATAAGCTTGCTCGTGTGTTTATGTCCGAGATATCTAAACTGACCAATTCTTCTTATGGAGCATTTTACGTGAGAGAGTCTAACGAGCAAGAAACACGTTTTGTGAAGAAAGCTGCTTTTGCTGATTCTAATCCAGAAAAAGAGATTGGAAGAGAAAGCTTCCGTTTAGGACAAGGACTAGTTGGACAATGTGCCCTTGAGAGCAAGGCATTTGTTTTCAATGAAATTCCAAACGATTATCGTTTCATTTCTACTGGACTTGGTGAAGTACCACCAAAAAGTATATTTATAGTTCCAATTTTGTTTGAGGGTGAAGTAATAGCAGTGCTAGAACTAGCCACTATGTCTCAGTATGACAAACTTCAGCAACAGCTTGTAACACAGATAGTCGAAACGTTTGGTTTATCTGTTAACAGTGTAATGGGCCGTATGGAAATTGTACGACTTCTAAACGAATCTAGAGCAATGACAGAAGAATTACAAGCACAATCAGAAGAACTACAAACTCAATCTGAGGAGCTTCAAACACAATCGGAAGAGCTTCAAATGCAAACAGAAGAACTAACTCAAATAAATGAACAGTTAGAAGAACGAACAAAGGATGCAGAGGCTAAAACAGAGGAACTAGAAAAGATTCGTCAAGAATTGGAAGATAAAGCAGAACAGTTAACGCTTCATTCCAATTATAAATCAGAGTTTCTAGCAAATATGTCACATGAATTACGAACACCATTGAACAGTATTTTAATACTGTCAGAAATGCTTTCAGAAAACGGAAAAGAGAACTTAACTGAAGACGAGGTAGAGTTTGCGAGAGTTATTCATTCGTCTGGTGAAGATCTTCTATCCTTGATCAATGATATTTTAGATCTTTCCAAAGTAGAAGCAGGGAAGATTGACGTATTATTTGAGGAAGTTAATTTAAGCGAGCTTCCGACTCAAATGGATCATATATTCTCACCGGTTGCACAAAAGAAAAACCTAGAGTTCCATGTTACGAAGGAACAAGATGTACCGGATATTTTCTTCACAGATGAAAAACGATTCCAACAAATTATTAAAAATTTATTATCAAATGCATTTAAGTTTACTGAAAAAGGGTCCGTAGATTTATCAATTAAGCGATTGGAAGCTAAAAAACAAACTAAACAAATGCAAGAAATCAGTAAAGAATGGATTGAGATTTCCATCACTGATACTGGAATAGGTATTCCTAAAGATAAGCATGACCTAATCTTTGAATCATTCCAGCAAGCGGACGGGGCAACAGTCCGCAAATATGGAGGAACTGGTTTAGGATTATCTATTTGTAGAGAGTTTGCTAATCTCCTTGGAGGTTGGATTACTCTTCAAAGCGAGGAAGGGTTAGGTAGTACCTTTACTCTAGTTGTACCAAGTCTTCCTAATGGTCCTATTATGGAGCAGATACACTTAGGTCTAGAAGAAGTAGCTCTTACAGACCATTCTGTGGAAGAAGTCCAAGAAGTAGTGGAGGAACATCCAACACTGGAAGAGCAAGAACAGAAGATAAAAGCCCAAGAAGAAAAGCTGGAGTCTCTACCTGAGGACGCAAATGTATTCTCAAATAAAAACGTATTAATAGTAGACGATGATTACAGAAACATTTATGCACTGAAAACAGCTTTAGAAAGAAGAGGTATTAATATTCTTGTTGCGAAAGACGGCTTAGAATGCTTAGATATAGTTCAAAGTAACTCAGAAATAGATGTGGTACTCATGGATATCATGATGCCTAATATGGATGGATATGAGACAATGTCTAGAATTAGAAATGAACTATCTCTAACGGAATTACCGATTATCGCATTGACTGCAAAAGCGATGAAAAATGATAGAGATAAATGTCTAGAAGCAGGAGCTTCTGATTACATTAGTAAACCATTAAATCTAGATCAATTATTCTCAGTTCTTCGAGTTTGGTTAGCATCTTAAGGGAGTAATGATATGGACAATTATTATGAAAATGGTGAGCTCGAGGGAGTTAATATTCAGTATGAGGAAATGGAAGTAGATTTCCTTCTAGAAGCTATATATAGGTTATCAGGATTTGATTTTAGACAGTACAATAAATCTTCTATTTCACGTCGAATACACAATCGAATGAAAATAAATGGCATTTCTACAATAACGGGCTTGCTAGAAAAAGTTATCCATGAAGAGGGTTACTTAGAGCAGTTGTTGAATGACTTTTCGATTAATGTAACAGAAATGTTCCGTAATCCAAGCTTTTTTAAGGCGTTTAGAGAAGAAGTAGTTCCAATTCTAAGAGAATACCCTGAAATCCGCATATGGCATGCAGGTTGTGCAACTGGGGAAGAGGTATACTCGATGGCTATCTTATTAGAAGAAGAAGGGCTGAAGGATAAAGCAGTTATTTATGCCACTGATATGAATGAGCAAGTGTTAGAAAAGGCTAGCAAGGGGATTTTCCCAATTCAAAAGATGCAAGCATATACGAAAAACTATATGCTTGCCGGTGGGAGCAAAGCCTTTTCTGAATACTATAAGGCCGACTATCAACATGCTTACTTTCATCCATCAATTTTAGAAAATATTATCTTTGCCCAGCATAATCTAGTAACTGATCAGTCATTCAATGAATTTCATGTAATCATTTGCCGAAATGTACTCATTTACTTTAACTCTGAATTACAGGAGCAAGTGCAGCAATTGTTTTATCAAAGCTTAAGTCCCGAAGGAGTTTTAGGCTTAGGTGATAAAGAAACTTTGAAATTCTCCCGTGTAATGGAAAATTATCAAGAATTAGTTGGAAGTGAAAGAATCTATCAAAGATATAAATAAGAAGAGGAAACGTGAAATCAATATTTGATTTCACGTTTTTTTGAAGCTAGGTTATAGAAATCTTATCAGTAATAGTAAAAAAGCTTCGAAGATTTATGTTAAAATCTTCGAAGCTTTTTATTTTATTTACACTGAATCATTAAGACACACATGTCATCCGGTTGATCCTGTTGTTTTTCCTTCGGTAATAGATTATCAATTAAAGCATGAGAATGATTCCATTTTTTAGATGTTAATATTTCAATTTGCTTTTCAGACTCTATCTCATCTGGTCCCATTCCTTCTAGAACTCCATCTGTGTATAAAACAATTTGAATATCCTTTTCATAAGTAATGATTTCTTTTTTCACTTCAATTTCATCAAAGAAGCCAACTGCACAGCAGCTCTTACTTATAGGTACAACCTTTTCATCATCAATTAAAGCAAATCCAGGTGGATGCCCGGCATTGACGTATTCTATCGTTTTTTGATCCGTATCTACAACCATATAAACAGCTGTAAAATAATATGGTATGCCAACCTTTTCATTATGTATCAAAACCATATAGCGATTTAGCTCTTTAATTACAAGCTCTGGCTCTACTAATTGTTTAATGGCCTCTCTTAAAACAGAGGATATGAACATACATACTAGGGAAGCAGATATACCATGCCCCATCATATCTAGTAATATAACAGCATATCGATTATCACTTATTTTGTGCCAATAATACATATCTCCGGCTAAATTAAAGGAGGGAAGGTAGGACACTTCGATTTGAATATCTTCTCTTTTTAGAGGAGGGCTTAAAAGGCTTCTTTGCACATGAGTAGCCAAATCCAATTCATACTGGATTTTGTTTTCATGCTGCTTATGCCAGTCTAACTCTGCCTTTAAACGAAGGGCTACTCTAATTCTAGCTAATAGCTCTACTTTGTTGATCGGCTTGGTTATATAATCACTGCCACCGACATCCAATGCCTCTGCTAATTTCTTCTTATCCTCTAAGGCTGTTACAAAAATTATTTGGATATCCTTATATCTTTCTTGCTGTTTAATTCGTCTACAAGCTTCAAGTCCATCTATTTCAGGCATCATAATATCTAGTAAAATTAAATCTACCGAATTACAGGTTGGATTCTGCTCATTGATCTGTAAATAGTCAAATAGCTCCTGGGCTGATTTAAGAGATACTGTATCTTTATAACCAGCACTATCTAACATTTTTTCTATTACAAATAGATTGACCGTGTTGTCATCTACCAGTAAAATCGTCATCGCTTTTTCCCCCTGTAGTGTTTAGAGATAGCATTCACTAACTATCTAGTAATTAATATCTGTTAGGATTCATAAATATCCGTTAAATCTATTATACAAAAGTTTATAGTAATAGGATATTTATAAGCCTACTTTATCGTTATTTAATATATAGCTTCTTATCCTTATCTTGCTAAATATCTCCGTCTACTAGTGTTATATTTCTTATCCATTTATTAATTTCCTCAACAAATTATTATGACATAAAATTAACTAATGGATGAAATGAACTGTATAAAATTATGGTATAATCCGTAAAAAATGTATTTTTTAAAAAATGTATATGGTGGAATGGAGAAAATATGTTTAATAGGGGTGGGAAAATGGATATTTCATTTAAAACAGAGGGTGGTAGGTTCAATTATCGGGTGGCCGGCCTGCTTATAAACGATGGGAAAATACTAATTATGAAGGACGATAATGCTCCTTACTATTATGTTCCCGGAGGAAGAGTTGGCCTACATGAAAAGAGTGAGGATGCTATCCGTCGAGAAATTCTAGAAGAGCTTACGACTGAAGTTAACATCGACCGGCTATTGTGGGTCAATGAAAATTTTTTCGAAGAGGAAGTTTCCAAAGAAAAATTTCATGAGATATGCTTCTTTTATCTCCTATCTTTAAAAAACAATGATCTGTTATGCAAAGGAATTCAATTCACCGAGAATGAAAATGGGAAAGTTCATACATATTATTGGAAAACCTTTGATGAGATTCAAGCGTTAAATTTATTTCCATTATTTTTGAAGGAACAAATTTACGGACTGCCAAAACAGATCAATCATTTAATCGAGATAAAATAGTACATATAAATCTCGCTTTTTAGTATGACTTTTCTCGAAAAAGTTCATGCTAGTAACGAGGAGGTGTGATACTAATGGCTAAAGATGTACTTTGTGAAGTGAACAACTGTAAATTTTGGAGACAAGGGAACAAATGTAATGCAAAAGCTATTTATGTAGTTAGTCGTAAAGGGAACCAAGCTTCCAACAGTGATGAAACAGATTGTAAAACGTTTGAACCGAAGTAACTTATCTAATGTCTATTAATACTCACCTAATCACACGTTCATAAACGTGAAAAAAAAGTACAGCTAGTGTAAGCATCACTAGCTGTACTTTTACAATGAGTATTAATAAGTTGTAATTTTGGTATAGGTTTGGAAAGCATAAATCCAACGCTGCCACCAAGTGAAATTGCTTTGATATTCATCTACCTCTACAGTATACATAGCATCCTCATTGTTCCATAATCTATGAAAATATTGCTCCATCTCTAAGGCTAATTCACTCTCATTGGGGGCAATGATTCTTACGTTACTTTCTAGGTTATAATTTTCTAAAGCACGTTCTGTATAATTTGCTGCACCGCTTGAAATCACTGTATGCTCTGGTGTTTGAATCCATATAGTCTTTGTGTGATACTGGCCGATTACGGTATTATACCATCGTATATTAATCTTCTCATTCGTATCCTCCACTAATTCTTGTACGACTGGGCGATTTGGTAGTCCAGACTTTTCTCGACCAAAGGAGTTTTCGTTCGGATCTAATATAAGATTTACTTCTACCCCTCGATTTGCAGCCTCCACTAATGTGTTGACTATACTCCGTTCGGCTACAAAGAACATGCCTAGCCAAATGGTATCTCCTTTTTTAGTATCATTTATATCGTTTAGCAATGCATCCAATATTTTTTTCTCTGTTAAGTATTGGGCTTGA
Organism: Psychrobacillus sp.; assembly: GCF_056205495.1. Taxonomy (NCBI): domain Bacteria; kingdom Bacillati; phylum Bacillota; class Bacilli; order Caryophanales; family Bacillaceae; genus Psychrobacillus; species Psychrobacillus sp. Next base: position 12,541 of record NZ_JBAEAP010000236.1, read on the forward strand.
TACTCACCTTCTGCGTTCTCCGTTTTTATTCTAGGAAGCTTAGGACCTCCGGAAAAAAGAGAAACTGCCTCTTCTGCTTCTAAAATATCATTAATGATTGGTCCATCTAACTTCAAAGCAATATTGCCGTGAAAGCCACTGGCATCGTGGGGATTAGAGGTTGTTATTATAGCGGCCTTCTCTGTTACCAAAGCCTTCCGATGGTTTGCCTTTACATTCAATAGAGTCATATAGGAAGCTATAGTCATTTTAGGCGCGTCACTTGCCATAGCATTAGCAATCCAACCTTTGCCACCAATATCGAACCATTGAAAGAAAATACGATAAATACCAGAATAAACAGGTGTAGAATCCCTTAGCTCATCTAAATCTGTATATACAATTTCAACACCCGCATCACGCATTTTTTTAAACCATTCACTTTCGTAAGATCCATACCCTCGATTAAGTGGATCGGTAATAAAAACGATTGGCATGTCGGGGTTAGCCTTCTTCTTTTTTGCGACAGTGGAGGAAAGTGTCTCTGCTATATTAGGGAAGTCCTCATCTTCATCATAATAGCCATCCATCAAAAAGAAATCTAACACCACAAATTCCTCAGCTTCTTCAATCGTTCGATATACCTCATCAAAAATATGATTTTCATGAATGGTATTTGTACCTTTTTGATCTTGTGCAAAGGTCAAATCCGTTAAAAGTTGAATGTTATTCGTCTTATGTAACTCACCTGCAAAGGAAACTCCTTGGGGAAGCGGTTTAAATGTATGCCAAGCAATAACGATTATGTAAATAAGAGCAAACACGCCTATTAAGGAGACTATAATGCGCTTTTTTTTGCTCCATGGCTTTTTAGTTTTTTTAGCCATGAGAAAACTCCTCCTATAAAACTTCTATTTTAAATATAATATTCCCATATTAGTGGTCAGCAAAACTACTAATCCATCAAATATGTACAATTATTTAATTATTATATGTTTTTAAAATCACTATTGTAATAAAGTAAATTTTACGTTATCATGATAATGATAATCGTTATCAATTAAAAATGTAGGAGATGAAACTATTGAGTATGAAAAAGTATTGGATGTTAGGCGCGACAGCAGTGCTAGCTCTAAGTTTAGCTGCTTGTGGAGATAAGGAAAAAGGCTCTACAGAAAAAGCTGAAGTTGAAGCGGAATCAACAGAAGCTTCAGCTGATGGGTTAGATACAGAACAAACACTTACATATTTAGGGGAAGACTATGTAGTACCCTCCAAAGTAAATAATATTGTAGCAGCGAGCTTGGAGTCCATGGAAGATGCGGCTATTTTAGGTATTAAGCCAGCTGGAGTACTTGCAATTGCAAATGCAATACCTACCTATTTAGCGGATGAATTAGAGGGAGCAGCATTGGTTGGTGACAAGTTTGCACCCAATAATGAGGCTATCCTAGCTTTAGATCCCGATGTTATTTTAGGTTCTTCGAAGCATGGAGAAGAAGTTGTGACAGCATTAAATAAAATTCAAACGATGATTCCTTATTCGCATGTATCTACGAACTGGAAAGAAAATCTTACTCTCTTAGGACAATTAGGCGATAAAGAAGCAGAGGTAGAAAAAATTATCGCAGACTATGAGGAAAAAGCTGGACAAGCTAAAGCTGAATTAGGTGAAGCATTGAAGGATAAGGAAGCACTTGTATTACGTATACGCAAAGGAAGTATTAATGCATATCCTGAATCTATTTACTTTAACCCGGTACTTTACAATGATTTAGGACTGAAGGTTCCAGATGTAGTTGCAAAAGCAGAGGCGCAATCAGAATTATCTCTTGAGGCTTTAGCTGAATCGAACCCAGATTACATTTTCCTTCAATTCGAAACAAGTGAAAACACAGATAATGCGGCTGCTTTAGATGAGCTTTTAGCCAATCCGATATTTGGAAGCATAGAAGCTGCGAAAAACGACCAGGTGTTTGTAAACGTAGTAGACCCTTTAGCACAAGGTGGTACAGCGTGGTCTAAAGTGAAATTCTTAGATGCAGCGATAGAGAATTTATCGAAGTAAAGTTAGGTGCGATGAATTATGAAAAACAAAAATACGCTAGCTGTCATCATTTTAATAGTTTCTCCATTGTTCATCGTACTAGCAATAGCTTTATCTAT
>NZ_JBAEAP010000237.1:0-5973 GCF_056205495.1 Psychrobacillus sp.
CGCTTCAAATCTTCTTAAACCCATTTAATCTACCACACGCAGTAGAGACCATTTTAGTGGTATTATTTCTAGCGTTTGGCCTCTATATTTTGTGGCAATTTTTACGAAAACTGTTTAAGCGAGCATTAGAGCATTAAAGAAGACCCTCCAAAAGAGAAATCTTTAGGAGGGATTTTTTTATGAAACTATTTCCTGAAGGTTTTCGTAAAAGGGGTAGGGGGGATGTAGATGAAACATATTTATGAACGGACAGCCAAATATGCTAAAATAGCCTCTATTACTGTTTTAATAGTTTACATAGTAGCAATTTTGGGCTTTAGGGAGACTTTATTAACGGATTGGGAATTACATATATCTGTAGGATGGACGCTTCTTATTTTCTTTAGTTTGACTTTCTTATTCCAACAAGCAGCGAACAAGCTACCAGTGGAGCAGAGCACAGTTATAGAACAAACTCCATCTGAGTTTACATTAAAGGAGTTAAATTTCCAAAGTGATGTCTCGATTATTCCGAGGAGTTTTTTAGTATCCCCTACTGGTGAAAGGCTTTATAGCATCAGTCCTACAGTGGAACAGCCGGTCATAAGAAGGCTAAATGCATTTCCACTTATTCGAAAGGGAATGATATTTCCAGTAACTTATGATGTTAAAACAATGGATGGTCAAGTGGTTAGCAAGTTTACTATTGCAAACAAACTTAAATTTATGGAGATACAAGTGTTTGATCATAAGCAGGTACACCTTTCAACTGCAGTACTTCCAGTTTTTTCAGTAAAAAATAGAGCACTAGTATTTGACCCAAATCGGGAAAAAACACATCAAATGGAAGCAAAGAGTGTGTACGGTGATATAGACGTAAATGATTTGAAGGGTAGAAGATTAGCAACCTATCGTTTTGGTATGTTTCCGTACGCTACACACCCCGCCTTTGAGCTGCAAGGGATGAATGTTCACGTTTCATTTGCAGAAGGCCTATCATATGTAGAAAAACTAACTTTTACAGCTTTATTTTATTACTGGACAGCTAATCAGTCCTGATTTAAATGGAGATATAAGAAGGAGGCTCATCATAAGAAAATATGATGAGCCTCCTTTATATTAGTGTGCTTTATAATTATAGATTGGCTTAATAACCTCTAATACATCAACAGTGTCATGAATATGTGCAAGTATATCTTCCATAGCCTTGTAGGCAAAAGGAGATTCATCTACCGTGGCAGACACTACGGAAGTACTCCAAATTCCTTCCATAGAGGCTTGAAAGTCTTCTAAAGCGACTTGTTTTCTTGCTTGAGAACGGCTCATTAAACGGCCTGCTCCATGAGGACCAGAATAATTCCATTCAGGATTTCCTTTTCCGCGGCAGATAAGTGAGCCATCACGCATATTCATTGGTATAATTACGATCTCACCAGCTTGAGCTGATATTGCTCCCTTGCGTAAAATCATGTTATCTAAGTCAATATAATTATGAATGGTATCAAATTCTGATTGAACACTCCAGTTCATTCCTCTACAAATAACATCAACCATTGTCTTACGATTAAATGCAGCGTACTTTTGGGCAATTGAAAGATCATATAAATAATCCTTCATATTCTCTCCGTCTACATATGCAAGATCTCTTGATACGCTGTTACCTAAAGTTTCGGCTGCTACTTGCTGATAATGCTCTGCAATTTGCTTTCCTAAGTTCCTACTTCCAGAGTGTATAACTAGATAGATACTCCCATCTTCACCTTCGTTGAGTTCTATAAAGTGGTTTCCTCCTCCAAGTGAACCTAGGCTTAACCTTGCGCGCTGTTCATTAATAGGAGCAGATACTTCCTCAAAAGGTATTTCTATTGTATTACGATGTTCTTTTTGGCGAATACGAGTTCCGCTTGGTACATTTTTTTTGATTGTCTTATCAAGCTTGGCGAAATCCACATCTTCTTTTCTAGTATCTAGTTTTGCACAAATCATCCCGCATCCTAAATCGACTCCTACAAAATTAGGGACTACTTTATCAGTAATCGTCATAGTAGTGCCTACCGTACAGCCTTTTCCAGCATGTAAATCTGGCATCATTCTAATTTTGTTGTCCTGAAGAAATGGAAGACTACAAAGCTGTTCTACCTGAGATTTTGCAGTTTCTTCTATTATATCTGTAAAAACTAATGCATTATTATGTGTTCCTTTAATCTCAATCATATTATCCCCCTAAGTAAATTTTAACTTCTAAACAAATTAAACCAGCCCTTATACTTGAACCAAGCAATCATCCCAGTAGCAATTACTACCATTATGCCAACGACAATAAAGTAGCCATACTTCCACTCTAACTCAGGCATATTAAGAAAATTCATGCCGTACACTCCAACGATAAACGTTAAAGGAATAAAGACGGTAGAAACCGTGGTCAGTATCATCATAATACGATTCATTCGGCTAGCATTGATCGAATCATAGCTGTCCCTTATATCTGCTGTTAACTCTCGATTAGCTTCTACCATCTCAGTTAACTTCAGAAGATGATCATAAATGTCATCAAAATATGCACGCTCACTCTGGTTTAAGTTAATACGCTCGGAGTACATCACCCGGTACAGCAAGTCTCGCATAGGAATGATAGTTCTTCGTAGACGCAATAAGTCACTTCGTAGGTCAAATACTTGATCCATAGACAAATGATCCATATCCATCGATAGCCTTTCGTCTACCTCATTCAAATAATCCTCGATGTGGTAAACAATTGGGAAGTAGGTGTCTACTACTTTATCCACGATATTGTACGTAATGAGGATGTTGCCACGTTCCCAATTTCTAGGGTTACTTCTAATTCTCTCTCTAGCTTCTTGTAACTCTTGCATAGGGGGAAAATGGAAGCTTACAACAAAATCCTTTCCGACAAAAAGGTTGAGCTCCTCAGGCTCCATTTCTTTCTCATTAAAGGCGTGTAAAACAAAAAATTCATAATCACCATAGTGATCTAACTTAGGACGTTGCAACATTTGCAGACAATCCTCGATAGCAAGTGGATGGAAGTGAAAGAAGGAGCTTAAAAGCTGTTCCTCTTCTTTTGTCGGTTCACCAATATCCACCCAATACCATTCCAGTTCGTTTGTTTGTATATATTCTAAAGGAAAATCCATAATGACCTCTTGGTTGACTGTCCTGCCTATTGTACTTATCATAAAGAAACCACACTTTCACCAGATCTTTGTATATTATCTCATAATATCCCAATGAAAAATATTAAAACAAAAATGCCAAGGTGTTTTCCCTGGCATTTTTGTTTATTTTTTCTTTTTTAACTTAGTTTCGTCGTTTAATGATTTAAATAATGATATAACCATTAATATCATGATAAATGAGAACGGCAAAGCCGCTATAATAATAGTGTTTTGTAAAGCAGTGAGTCCATTGACCGATAGTAATATAAGCGCGATAGTCGATTGGATAACGCCCCACGTAAGCTTTACGCTATTAGGTGGCGTAAGTGACCCATTAGTGGACTGCATACCGAGAACAAATGTTGCTGAGTCCGCTGATGTAATAAAGAAAGATGCTATTAACAAAATTGCTACCAAAGAAATAATAAAAGAGAATGGCATGGTATTAAACATCTCAAAAATAGTTAGCTCCGTTGAAAGACTAGCTAAATCTGCAATGCCTCTTTTTTGTATATCAATAGCGGTGGTCCCAAAAGATGAGAACCAAATAGCACCTAAAAGAGTAGGTACTAGTAATACTCCAATCATAAACTCGCGAATGGTTCTACCTTTAGAAACTCGAGCGATGAACATGCTCACAAATGGAGCCCATGATATCCACCAAGCCCAGTAAAAGATCGTCCACATATCCAACCAATCTCTATTGGTAGAACTTAATGGAGCCGTTCTAAAGCTCATTTGAATAATATTTGCTAAATAACCACCAAATGAATCCGTGAACATATTTAAAATGAGTAAAGTTGGTCCTAGAACAATTACAAATAGTAAAAGGGCAAGAGCAAGTATTAAGTTTAGATTTGAAAGATACTTAATACCTTTACTCAATCCTGACCATGCAGAGGCCACAAATAAGACAGTAACCACAGAAATAATGATAAATTGTGAAAAGATACCTATTTCAAAACCGAATAAGTAGTTAAGACCTGCGTTAATTTGAACAGCGCCGAAGCCAAGGGAAGTAGCAACTCCAAATGCTGTTGCAAAGACAGCTAGCACATCGACAAGGACGCCCCAAGGACCTTCCATTTTTTTGCCGAAGATTGGCTTCAGTGTTGCCGAAATTAACCCCGGTTCCCCTTTACGGAACTGGAAGTAAGCAAGTGTTAAAGCAATTACCCCATACATTGCCCAAACATGTAATCCCCAATGAAAAAAGGATTGTCGTAATCCTTCTTTAAATGCAGCATCCGTGTTAGGTTCTTCAGTAGCAGGACTAGTTGCGAAGTGAGATAGAGGTTCAGCAGCACCATAAAAGACAAGACCGATTCCCATCCCTGCTGAAAATAGCATGGCGAGCCAAGAGATTAAACTGAAATCTGGTCGATCAGTATCCTTACCTAATCGTATCTTCCCGTACGGACTGAAGATAAAAAATATACTAACTAACAACATCACTGACATGAGTAGCATGTAATACCAACCAAATGATGTTGAAACAAACGACTTACCTCGTGTTGTAAGTGCCTCAAAACTTTCCGGAGCTAATGCTCCATAACCGACCGCTAAAATAATCAGGCCGATTGTAATATAAAATACCTTTGAAATGTTCTTCATGTTTCCTCCTTTTAAGATCAACTAAGTTAAGTCTATTACTATACTAAGATAAAGTTGTTTAATCAACCCATATGCCCAGAATAACCGTTTTTCAATCATCTTAAACGCTTTTATTAGGTATTTTATACGATAAATTACATTAGTATTAATTTAATAAACAGTAATTATCCATATTAAACATTATTTGGAAATTATTTTAATGAACTAGCATGACCAGACCGAATTGTAGGGGCCGATTCGATTATGTTTGCGTTAGTGTCTCTTAAAGTATGGTCCGTATCAAATGAAGCTATTCATAAGGTGCCAATACGAATGCTAAGGAATATTAAATAAGGATCATGTCTGTCTTGGTTTTATCTTGCATAATGGCTTACATAAAATTATTCTTTTTTTTTGGTGATTGAGGTGTTTGTCTATTCCTCTTATGATTTCTTGCATTTATTACTATAAGTGCAAGAGGAGGTGAAAAATATGAGTAATCATCATATGTGCCATTCATGCGGGAAGAATATGAGTTGGGGCCAACAATGTGGGTGTAATCGACAGCTACCAGCAGCTGAGCCAATTATTTGCCCGCCGCAATATCGCGTTTGTGATTCTTTCATACCAAGAGTTCAGCCAGTCATTCAACCAATTGTAAATGTAAATAGAGAGCATATCGTAAATGTTCCGCAATACTATGTTACAGAATCGAATGAAACAGTTGTAGTACCTGAAGCACAAAATGCTTACCCTGTTAACAATCAGTTTTCAGGTGGATCCCATCGTGGATTTTTCTCTAGATTTCGTTAATTTTTGAACTATAGCGTCGACTTAACCAAGTTTTGTCTATCTTTATCGAATATTGCAAATGCCCTTTATAAAAGGTGCATTTGCTTTTTTATTTTCTTTGGTAAGGGAAAAAATGAATTTATTAAATTTTTTTTATTATGCCAAACATCTAGCAAAAACGAGATATTGTAATTTTCCGTAAATTTTGATAAAGTTGGTCTTACTAATAGAAAAATAGAGTTAGAATTTGGGGGAGAATGTATTGAAGCTATTTCTTTCGGTTGATATGGAAGGCATAACCGGTCTGCCTGATTACACATTTGTGGAGTCGAACAAGCATAACTATGAAAGAGCAAGACGCATCATGACGCAAGAAGCCAATGCAATTATAGAAGGGGCACTATCTACAGGAGTTAACGAGGTCCTAGTTAAT
>NZ_JBAEAP010000238.1:0-1967 GCF_056205495.1 Psychrobacillus sp.
AACATTTTATAATCGCTCGGACCTACTGTGAGCAACACCTTTATAAAAATCGTCAGCTCCTTCACTAACAAAAAGGCCAGTATAAAGGCCAAGAAGACTAAGCAGAGGTTTAAAAACATTTGCAAGGCTTTTGGGATGATCAATAACACAGCTGTAAATTTAACCATTCAATTCCCCCTTTTTTATAATACATTATTATAATGTAAGGTTACCTCACATGTCTACAATGAAATTTCAGAATATTATTTAAAATAACACTACGTATTTCTACATACTGTAATTTTGATGGAAAATCGAAGCGCTACTTAAATAGACAAAGCGTAGCACTTCTTAGAAATAGTTGTGGATAATCAACCCTTTACTCGATTAATTCTACAAATTTAGTGGCGGCAGTTGGTAATGGAACCCTTTTTAGAAAGCACACTCCTATATTTCTTGGTGGTATACTCTCTTTTAACTTCACCTCTTTAAGCATCCCCTTTCTTAAATAATCTCCCGCAAATTGCTTAGTAACACAAGCAATACCTAAGTTAATTTTTGCGAACTCCAATAGTAGATCATGAGAACCTAATTCAAATTCAGGTGATATTTTTACACCCTTTGAAAGCATATATTCTTCCACATATCTTCTCGAGACTGATTTTTGTTCAAGGAATATTAACGGAAATTTTACAAGCTTGTCCAAACTAATTGGCTTTGACAAGACTTTATCAAACTTTTCCCCATATACAAAGATATCTTGTACCTCTAGACATGGCCGTTGTCCCAAGCTATCATCATCTATAGGAAAATTACAAAGAGCAATGTCTACGCCTCCACTCTTTAATATATTGCATAGCTCCATGGTCGTACCATTTACAATGGTAAATTTAATACTAGGATATTTATTATGGAACTCCTCTAAATAAGGGAGCAAGAAAAATCTTGAAATGGTGTCTCCCACTCCAATTTTAAGTTCCCCTGCAGTAAGGTTTTTAAATTCTAAAATTTTCTCTTCACCAGTATCAATGAGCTTTAAAGCAGAGCTAGCATATTCAAAAAGTACTGAGCCTTCTGTTGTTAAAGTAACTCCTTTTGTTGTTCTATAGAATAATCTGGTATCTAGTTCTTTCTCCAGCTGCATTATGGATTGACTAACTGCGGATTGACTCATAAAGAGATCTTTTGCAGCCTTCGAAAAGCTATTATTTTTACTTACCACGCAAAATATTTTATATAAATCCAATTTACCTGACATATAAGCACCTCTTATATCTATTATAATATATATTAATTTTACTTATATCACTGTATTACGTAGAATTACAAGTGGTAATAATATATTTATAATAGTTGAAGGAGCGTTCAATTTGGAAAGAGTAGTGGGAACAGTTGTAAGAGGTCTTCGAGGCCCAATTATAAATAATGGTGATAATATTGAAGAAATAGTAGTAAATAGCGTATTAAAAGCATCAGAAGTGGAAGGCTTTTCTATCAACGATCAGGACATTGTGACCGTAACTGAATCAATCGTTGCCCGCGCTCAAGGAAACTACGCTAGTATAGACCAGATTGCCACTGACGTACATTCGAAATTTGGAGATGACACACTAGGTGTTATTTTTCCAATCCTAAGTCGTAATCGATTTGCAGTAGTACTACGTGGAATAGCAAAAGGTGCAAAGAAAATAGTTTTAATGCTAAGCTATCCGTCTGATGAAGTCGGCAATCATCTTGTAGAAATTGACGAGTTAGATGATAAAGGCGTAAACCCTTGGACAGATGTCCTTACAGAGAAACAGTTCCGTGACTACTTTGGCTATAAGCTACATCCTTTTACTGGAGTAGACTACATTGCATACTATAAATCGTTAATAGAAGAATACGGAGTGGAATGTGAAGTCATTTTCTCTAACAACCCAAAATCTATTCTAGACTATACAAAAAACGTACTTGCTTGTGATATTCACTCAAGATTTAGAACTAAG
>NZ_JBAEAP010000239.1:0-4140 GCF_056205495.1 Psychrobacillus sp.
AAATGGAATGCCCTCAGACTGTAGACAAACTCCAAAAAATATGGAGTTTGCCTACAGTCTTTTTTCTTTTAACATAGAAGTAACGCGAGGGAGAGTTGATTTCCGCTACGAACGGACGCTTTCCGCGGGCACGGCTTCAGCCGCTTCCCTCGCTGAGCTCAGTCCAGGGTCTTCAGCTCGCGCTGTTCCCGCTGGAGTCGCCGTTCTTCGCTCCAATCAACGGGGCCTCCTATAAAATGAATGAGGTGATGGATATGATGACGAAAAATCAAACCAATGAACGCAGAGTAAGAATAAACAAAAGGTGATTCAATGTCATATCTGGCAAGACTATTTGGATGTAGCTGAGTACTTACGTCATTGCTATGAAATGAAACAAATTTACGGGAAGCGAAAAGAGACGATCGAGCGTGTCTTTGCCGATGCCAAAGAAAGCATGGAATGCGATGGACAACCTTAAAGGGTCTTAAAAAATTGTCCATGCAGGCGATGCTAACTTTTGCTGCCTTAAATCTTAAGAAGTTGGCCAACTGGACCTGGAAAACGCCAAAAATGGCGTAAAACAAACAAAATCGAGAGCTGAATTAGCTCTTTTTCCAGATTGTAAACTGTGATAATAGCAAAAGGGTTGGAAATCGAAACGATTTCCAACCCTTTTGTCTACACTCTGAGGGCATTCCAATAAAAATGGAATGCCCTTTTCCTATTTCTATATGAAAACACTTACATTTATACTTAAATAAATTAATTATTCTAAAATATATTATATACTTTATTCTAGTAAAGTTTTATGTTAATCTATTGATTATTCTTTATTATCTGAAAGGACGGAAAATTATGCCACAAATGGTCGCTTTGGTTCTCGTTATCGCTATTTTATTTATTGGAGAGTTGGTCTCCACTCGGACAAAGGCTTGGATTCCTTCTGTTTTCGTTTCAGCCGTCCTTTTTATCATTGGCTATTGGACTTTTTTCCCAAAAGAAATTGTATCTATAGCAGGAGTGCCACCTGTAGTTGCAACTATGATGATCTATTTGCTAATTACAAATATGGGGACACTTCTTTCTCTTAAACAGTTAAAGGAACAATGGAAAACTATTTTAATATCTTTAGCTGGAATTCTAGGTATAATTGTCGCGCTATTCACAATTGGTATTCTATTATTTGATTTTGAAACAGTTGTTGTGGCGATTCCACCCTTGGTTGGTGGTGTTGTTTCTGCTTTAATCATGTCAGAAGGTGCCGCAAATGCAGGGCTCACTACTTTATCTGTGTTTGCCATCGTTATTTATGTCATGCAAGGATTTGCAGGGTATCCCCTCACGTCAATTGTTCTCAAGAAAGAAGGTAAGTATCTTTTAAACAAATTCCGTCAGGGAGAACTAACTATTGACGGAAATGTGGAAAATTCAACGGAGGATACAAAAGAAGAACTTAAAATGTTTAAAAAGCTACCTGCCAAATACAATACGGATTATTTCAAGCTATTTAGACTGGCCTTTGTCGGGTTCCTAGCCTATGGGGTTTCTACACTTTTAAACCCTATTATTGAAATTAGTCCCTTTGTTCTTTGCTTATTATTCGGTATTATCTCAGGAAGCATCGGTTTCTTAGAACGCAATGTACTTCAAAAGGCAAACAGCTTCGGTATTTGTATTCTAGTTTTAATGCTTTTTGTTTTCGACGCTTTAAAAAATGCAACTCCTTCTATGATTATGGAAATCCTATATCCGTTAGTCGGTACGATCATCTTAGGAGTAATTGGTATGTACATATTCTCATTCATCATCGGAAAGATATTAAAGGTAAGTAAAAACATGGCGTTTGCTGTTTCCTTAACTGCACTTTACGGTTTTCCTGCAGACTACATTATTACAAACGAAGTGATCAAGGCCTTAACCGAGGATGAGAAGGAACGAGAAGTTTTAACTAGCCACATGCTCCCACCAATGCTAGTTGGGGGATTCATTAGTGTAACAATTGTATCTGTTGTACTCGCTGGTATCTTCGTAGGATTCTTATAAGGAGTGATAGAATGATAGCCAATCAACTAAGAATAGAGCAGCATATCAACCTTTTAAGTCAATATACAGCTACCCCAAAAGCAGGGGTAACAAGATTAACTTATTCAAAAGAAGATTTGGAAGCTAGAAACTATATAAAAGACATGATGAGAAATTATAACTTAACTGTTTCAGAGGATGGCCTCGGGAATATTTTTGGAAAACTCGAAGGCCGCGATCCAAGTGCACCATCGGTTATAGTTGGCTCTCATTTTGACTCTGTACCAAACGGTGGAGCATACGATGGCGCGGCTGGCGTTGTAGTTGGGTTAGAAGTTGCCGCTTTATTTCAGGAACAGCAAATCCAGCCAGTTAACTCGCTGGAGGTCATTGCAATGGTCGAGGAGGAAGGTTCTCGCTTTGGCGGTGGGCTAATGGGCTCTAGGGGAATGATGGGGTTATTGTCTGAAGATGATTTTCAATCCATCAAAGACAAAAACGGAGTTTCAGTAAAAGAAGCCATGACTAATATTGGTTTAGATTTTACTAAGGAAAAATACCGTGACCCGAAAACGATTAAAGCTTTTTTGGAGTTACATATTGAACAAGGTCCTATTTTAGAAGAAAAAAACATATCTATAGGTGTTGTGGATGCTATTGTTGGTCTAACTCAGCTAGAGGTTACTATTCAAGGCAGAGCCGGTCATGCAGGTACGACGCCTATGGACAAAAGAGCCGACGCATTAGTCACAGCTGCACAAATCATTTCCGCATTTCCAAAGCTTGCTGAAGAAGTAGGACATGGGACCGTTATTACTACTGGACAATTAGAAGTTTTCCCTAACGGTTCTAATGTAATTCCAAGCAAAGCCATCTTTTCAGTAGATATACGTTCAGGAGAAGAGGAAAAAGTTCAGCAAGCAATTAATAAGGTAATGGCACTAATTGAATCTAAAAATAACTCGAACGTGCAAATCGTCGCTGAGCAGTTGCTTCACACGACGCCAAAGGTTATGGACAAAGAAGTTCACTCTCTTTTAACAGAGGCATGCGAGAAACTAGACATCTCCTATTGCCAGATTAGTAGTGGAGCAGGTCACGATGCCATGATTTTCTCTGATTATACTGCATGTGGGATGATCTTTATCCCTAGCAGGGATGGTCTAAGTCATTGCCCGGAAGAGTGGTCGGATACTAAGGACCTTGCTAAGGGAGCAACTATTTTATATGAAACAGTATTACGACTAACGGAGGGAACAGCATGATTAACACTCAAATTAAGGAATCCATAAAAAACAGCAGTGAAGAGCTAACTGAATTACGTAGGAAATTGCATAGTGAGCCAGAATTATCTTTTGAAGAGTTTAAAACTACAGAATTTATTTGTAACTATTTAGACAAGCTAGGTATTTCTTATCGTAAAACAGAGCCTACAGGAGTTATCGCAGAAATCTATGGCAAAACTGATGGAAAAACTGTGGCATTACGCGGCGACATGGATGCTCTATCGGTACAGCAGCTAAATAATGTGCCGTACGCATCTAAAATAGAAGGAAAAATGCACGCTTGTGGACACGATGCTCATACGTCTATGCTACTAATTGCTGCTAAGGCATTATCTGAAGTGAAGGACCAGCTGCCTGGAAAGGTTCGCTTGCTTTTCCAACCGGCAGAGGAAATTGCTCAAGGTGCTAAAGCTATGGTTGAACAAGGTGCTATGGAAGGTGTGGACAATGTATTCGGTATACATATTTGGTCACAAATGCCGACAAGTAAAGTATCCTGCACACCTGGACCTTCATTTGCTGCAGCCGATCTTTTTACTGTAAAGTTCAAAGGTCGCGGTGGGCATGGCGCTATTCCTGAAGCATGTATTGATGCTGCCCTTGTAGCCTCTTCCTTTGTGATGAACGTTCAAACGGTCGTTTCGCGCACTATCGATCCACAAAGTCCAGCGGTACTAACAATCGGAAAAATGATTGTTGGTACTAGGTTCAATGTTATTGCTGAAAATGCAGAAATTGAAGGAACAGTTCGTACGTTCCACCCCGAAACTCGTGATCACATGGAACAGAGCATTAAAGACTATGCAGAAAATGTGGCAGCCATTTACGGAGCAACAGCAGAAGTAGTTTA
>NZ_JBAEAP010000240.1:0-5122 GCF_056205495.1 Psychrobacillus sp.
CTTTAAGCTTGGGTGGCAGTTAGGGAAAGGGTTTTCTTGGAAGGGGTTATTGAGTTGAGCCCATAAACTACCTGAAGGTGTCCCATAAACAAAAGAAAAGCGCCCGTAAAAGTAATAAAGCGCCCATAACCAGGCAAGAAATGTCCCATAAAGAGGGTGAAAAGTGCCCATAAATAGGTCAGAAGTGTCCCATAAAGTTATGTAAAGCGCCCATAAACTACCTGAAAGTGTCCCATAAACCAAAGAAAAGCGCCCGTAAAAGTAATAAACCGCCCATACCCAGGCTAGAAATGTCCCATAAAGAGGGTGGAAAGTGCCCATAAATAGGTTAGAAGTGTCTCATAAAGCAATGAAACCCGCCCATACCCGTAAGGCCAGCCATAATTCTCGAGTAAAAAATAGTCGTATTTCTAACTGAGTATGGATCGCTGCCATTCAAAAATAACTCATATATAATCACCAAATGCAAAAAAAGGATATAATTGTTTTAAGGTGTTTTTACAATTTTGTGAGGAGGTTTAAGGAATGGCTGAGTTACATAAAAAGAGTGCGAATGGAACCCATTATTGGAAGGCATGGGTGTATCGAAAGAAATTGTATGTGGAATCCGGAATCATTGGGGTTAATAAGAATAAGGAAGAGATTCAGCTTGGACTTTTTGAAAACGGTAAGAAGCGTCTTGAAAGATTAGTAGAGGAAAAAAGAAATCAAGGGTTTATGGATAGCATGGGGCCAGAGGAGCTTATCATTCATATCTATAATAATGGAAGTTGGTCACATGAAGATTTACAAGATGCGAGTATGGAGCTTTGTAAGCTGATAGAAAAAGAGCTAGATGAAACTGGTGTTGGATTTACTGATGGTGTGGGTATAGGTGACGATAAGATGGTGAATATATTTTGCATGGTAGATGATCTGGATATAGCAGTTGAAAAAATTCGACGTGTAATTTCAGTGCAGAAGCTGATAGATAATAATGATATCTTCTTATATGAAAGGAATGTAGAAGATATCAATCTATTAAAAACAAGGGGATAGTTTTGGCGACTATATACAAAGGGGATGTGTACAATTGAAAATTTTAATGATTAAGAAGTCGGGTAACAAAACGCTATTTTGGAATATATTCGAATATCAATTTAGAAGTCCAATTACTATTGTGAGTGGCACACTTGGAATCGAAGGTAAGGGAGAAGAGCATAAGCTGAGATTTTGGCAGAGCCCTAAAAAGTTCATGAAAAGACTAGCAGCAGAAAAGGCCAATCAAGGCTATCAGCTGGTGGAAGAAAAGGATCTCAAGAAAGTCTATATCCAATATCGGTACAATGAAGAGAACGAGGAAGAGTTTGAGATGACAGAGGATAAAAGCCTGACGGTTGAAGAAATAGTGGAAGAGGAACTTATGTACTCTGGAAACGGCTATGGATATGGATCAGAAATTGGAGCAGGTACAGGAACGAGTATATTCTATGTAATAGATGTCGAGATTGCGTATAACTCTATTTGGAAATTGCTATCGGAAAAGAAGCTAACGGATGGCGTGGAGATTGCTTATGAGGCTGAGAAGGGAAGCTATGTCTCCTTGCATCCAAAAGGGACAGTATTTGAGCTAGTATAAGTAGTGAAGAAAGCACGTTCTATGCTATAATAGGAGCCTTAGGTAGATTAGGACCAGATGATCCCGGTTGAAAGGAAGTTTCCGAAGCTTCTTCCTTTATATCTATTCGGAAGCTATGTCGGAGGTGTCATGATGAATAAAAGATGGACGATTGAAGAAATCCGTGAGTATGTGAAAAAGAATTCAACCAGTGAATTACTGTCGACAGAATATAAAGGTTTCTCTCAAAAATTACAGTTTAAATGTTCCTGTGGGAATGTTTTTGAAAAGACTTTAACAAAGTTTAAAGGGAGTAACCAGAAAAGCTGTACAGAGTGTGCGCCAATAAAACCATCACGTTAATAGGAAAAGAGCTGCTATATTGCAGTTCTTTTTTTTATGAACCAATAACAATACAGACATATATTAAATGCTAAAAAGTAATTAGAACAAAGAATTTAGCGTTTTTTACAAATAAATACAAATTAAATTTAAGTGTACGAAATATTGGATGTATATCCAATATAGACTATTTTTAAATTTAAACTCTGTTAGAATAGTAATGGAAGGGAGAGGTTTTAAATGTTTAAAAAAATTAGCAAGGCACTACTAGTTGGTGTGTTGGCATTGGGAATTACGGCGACGGCTAACACATCCGCTGAAGCAGCAACGCATAAGGTTATGTGGGGCAAAACAGAATTAAAGGCAGGACAAATTGGTAAGGTAACCATTTTAGCAGACACGGATTTAGTTAAAATCGGTTCAAATGGATCGCTTAGCAAGGTTCGCACTCTTAAAAAGGGCGATGAATATAGAGTTTATACGTATAAGGGGTCAAACGGCGGCTTATATGGATTAGGTGCAAGTAGCTTCGTGCAAAAAAGTACAAAGTTAAAATACGAAACACCATCTAAAAGCAAGCTTGCCTTGTTGAACAAGGAAGTACACGGTGGAATCACCCCAAAAGCAGGTATGAAGCTTACATATTCTCCAAGCTTTACGGAGCCTACAAAGAGAGAGTTTATTACAAAAGTTGAAAATGAATTTGGTGCAACTCGCACTCTTCTGACTATACCGGGCCAGGAAATCGGTGGATATGTGTATAACGAATATACTTCTGACGAGGGAGTTTCTTCTATAGGATTTGGTGTAAATTATACAGATTGGGGCCTATTTAATGTACAATATCCTTTAATTGAAGGAAAGCAAACGAAAGAGATAGACTGGGATGGAAATGTGAGTATAATCCATAACATCAATGTAATCAGTACAACTAGCACTGTCACAGTAAAGGCAGGCACATTCCAAAATGTTGTGATATTCAAGACTTACGCGGGTTACACTTATTACTTAGCTCCTGGGGTTGGAATTATTAAAATGATAGGCAGCGATGGAATCTTAGACGCTGAATTAATTTCGTTCAAATAATATAAAAGCCAGACCAAGCGAATTTAGCTGGTCTGGCTTTTCTTATTGTTTCTAGAAGTTAATCAAAAAGTGTGTTGATTGAGGAGCCTCTGTTCGAGATGGTTTCCTTGTAGTCTCATCCTCTAGTAAGAATTGCATAAACAATAGATGGCTTATCGCTCGAACTTGTCGTCTCTGACAAGGGAGTGATAAGCCATTAGTTTCACTATAGAATTTTTTTAATCAAGTCATTCCTCAATCCACAGTATTAGCCAGTCTTTGCTTTTTAGACTTTCTAAAGTAGAGAAGCTCATAAATACATGGAATTACAATTAAGGTTAGTAGCGTAGCCATTGCCAATCCTCCAATTACAACGATTGCAAGGCTTTGTGATACAAGAATACCTGACTCGGCTTGCTTTAGTAACAGTGGGAGCATGGCACAGATGGTCGCGATGGCTGTCATAAAAATTGGTCGCATTCTAGTGGTGGCAGCTTCAACCAATGATTCACGTATCGTCATTTTCTGTTCATTTTGCTTTACTCTGTCTAGCAATACTATGGCGTTCGTTACTACAACTCCAATAAGCATAAGCGCACCCAGAAGCGCAGTTATATCAATGGAAATGCCACTTATAACGATTCCAAGTACAGCTCCAATTGCTGCTAAAGGTAGGGAGAAAAGAATTGCAATTGGTGTGCGAATGGATTTGAATGTTATTACCATGATTAAAAATACTAATCCAATGGAAACGAGCATCACTAAAAAGAGATCCTCAAATTCATCTGCCTGCTGACTACTAGAGCCACCTACGAATACTTCTATATCCTTTGATATTTCTAATCCTTTCTTGCCCTCACCATTTCCGAATATCGCCACGTTTATTTCACTAGCAATTTCAGAAAGTCTAGCTGGATCGACATCTGCAGTAATTCTTAGATAGGTTTCCCCATCCTTGTGCAGTAGGGTAGTGGCAAGCTTTTCAGACTGTAGGGTTGCCACAGAAGATACCGGAACAGCTCCCTCGTTAGTCATGATCTGGATAGATTCTAAATCATTTGGTTTTTCTATATCTAACAGTGGCTCGAGCATTACTGCTTTTTCCTTGCCATCTATATTAATGGTTCCGATCGGAGTTTTATTTAACATTACACCTAATTGTTGAGCAATTTGCTCTGTATTACCTTTGGAAGGGTCAACGATAAGTGAGTAGACCGTTTTCTTTTCATCTTGATTTGTAGTGACTTTATTTACGCCATTAATAGGTTGAATTTTTTCTTGAATAGTCGGCGCAAGCTTTTCTAAGCTTTCGATATCCTCTCCGACTAAATCAATATTAATATTAGTACTGGATCCACCCATCATAAACGAGGCTTCCGTCATTTCGAATGCGGCCCCTGAAAACATTTCTCTTTTTCCTTCAATCGACTCCATCACTATTGGGATATCATTCTTATCATGTAATAAGATACTGAAGTAAGCTTCCGTTGAAGAGCCCACCGCTCCATATTGTGCAGCCTCTGAAGGAGTACCTACTTGCGCAAAAACATGCTCTACCTCATCCATTTCAAGAATAAAAGCTTCCATATCCATCATTTTTGACTGCACTTCCTCGGCAGCTGTGCTCGTTGGATAGGTTAACGTGACGGTTATATAATCGGAAGAGGAACTATTGACTGCTCCTTTTGGTATTAAAAAGTATGTGCCAATGGAACCGAAAAATAATACTGCGCAAATCAAAAAGATGACCCACTTATGATTCAACGACCAGGTGACAAGCTTTGGAAAACGAGTAGCCGCCTTATGCTCCGGTAACTTCGTGTTCTTCAATAAGCTAGCACTCATGATAGGGACCACTGTTAAAGCAACTAATAGCGAGGCTAACAGCGAATAGGTAACCGTTAGAGCAAAGGGTAGTAAAAAATCCTGTAAGGAACCATTTAACAAGCTCATGGGAAGAAAAACAGCTACAGTCGTTAATGTCGAGGCTGTAATGGCGACTCCAACCTGCTTTGTGGCATCCACAACCATTTGAACACTAAACTTCTCGGACTGCATTTTCCGAAAAATATTCTCTATGACTACTATGCTGTCATCCACTAATCTGCCTACTGCAAC
>NZ_JBAEAP010000241.1:0-2561 GCF_056205495.1 Psychrobacillus sp.
GTTATACAGGTGCCTGGCACCTGTAACAATAAACACCCCCCAATAAGGCTAAAGAAAAAGCCAATATAACTGGAAACACTCCTATTAGATTGGCTTCTTTCTATTATGAGAGTATATTACTGGTGCCAGGCACCTGTAACATCTACGAAATAACAATATAAAAAAACAAATAAAAATACAATTGACTTTATAATTATACATAGTTATAATATTGCTAAGAAATGGTAAGAGGTGAGTGTATGAAAGTAGGAATTATAGGAGCGACGGGATATGGTGGGCTTGAATTAGTTCGTTTTTTACATAATCATCCTGAAGTGGAAGTCGTTGATCTGTTCTCTTCATCCGAACAGGGTATACAATTTTCGGATAAATATTCACATTTAATGAATATTCATGACCTGCCGCTTCTCGAAATTGAGTCTGATAGACTAGCAGAGTATGATGTATTGTTTACGAGCACTCCCTCAGGGGTCTCATCGAGTCTACTACCAGCACTTGTCGGTAAAAAGCCGAAGCTGATTGATCTATCGGGTGATTTTCGTCTAAAGGATTTAGCTGCATACGAGCAATGGTATAAAAAATCACCAGCCCCAGCGGATGCGGTAGAACAAAGCGTATACGGGTTAACGGAATGGAACACAGCCGCTATCGCAGAAGCTCAGCTTATCGCAAACCCGGGATGCTACCCGACAGCCGTCCTGCTTTCCTTGCTACCGCTTATCAAAGAGAATCTAATCGACGCAACCCATCTCGTTATTGATGCTAAAAGTGGCATCTCTGGAGCAGGCAACAAGCCGAGCCAAATGACACATTACAGTGAAACAAACGAAAACACTGCGATATACAAGCTCCATGAGCATCAGCATATACCAGAAATCGAGCAGGCCATTCAAATGTTTGCGAACCAGTCGGCACCAATTACCTTCACGACGCATCTTGTTCCAATGACAAGAGGAATCCTGGCAACAAGCTATGCACCGGTAAACTATGGTGTCACAGAAGCAGACCTAGTAAATGCTTTACAAGAAACATACGAAAACCAACCGTTCGTACGAATCATAAAAGAAGCCAGCAAATTCGGCACAAACCAAGTGTACGGCTCTAACTATTGCGATATTCACGTAAAAGTAGATCCACGCACGAATCGAGCAACAATTGTCTCGGTCATCGACAACCTAGTTAAAGGCGCAGCCGGGCAGGCCATTCAAAATATGAATGTTCAATTCAATCTCAACCAAACGACTGGACTCTCGCTCGTACCATTATTCATTTAAAGGAGGAAACCCCATGTTGACAGAAACAATGACGATGAAGCGCATCACCTATAAAAACATTGCTTCACCAAAAGGTTTCAAGGCGACCGGCATCCACTGCGGCGTTAAGCACAAGAAAAAAGACTTAGCCCTACTCACAAGTGAGGTGCCCGCTAGCGTTGCTGGGGTTTTCACGACGAATGCAGTCCAAGGTGCTCCACTTATTGTCACGAAGGAAGTTGTATACACCACACAGAAAATGCAAGCACTTATAGTGAACTCAGGAATTGCAAACTCCTGTACAGGAAAGCAAGGCCTAATCGATGCCTATACGATGCAGGAAAAGACAGCGGAAAAGCTTGGTATTAACCCGAATCTAGTGGGAGTAGCCTCAACCGGAGTGATCGGCGAAATGATGAAAATGGAGCCGGTCCTAGCGGGTATCAAACAACTTGAGCCTATCGATGAGCTAGAAGGAGCCATCAATTTCTCTCAGGCAATCATGACGACAGATACAGTTACGAAGGATACCTCCTATAAAACCGTTATAGACGGAAAGGAAATCATCATTGCAGGAACCGCTAAGGGGTCCGGCATGATCGAGCCTAACATGGCGACGATGTTTGCCTTCATCACAACAGACGCCAATATCGAATCAAACCATCTGCAGGATGCACTAAAATCGATCACAGATGTTACTTTCAACTCCATAACCGTAGATGGCGACACATCTACGAACGACATGGTAGTCGTGATGGCAAACGGGTTAGCGGAAAACAATCCATTGACTCCACTTCATCCAGACTGGGATACCTTCGTCCAAACGCTTCATACCGTTGCATTGGATTTAGCTAAAATGATTGCGAAAGACGGAGAAGGAGCTACCAAACTGATTGAGGTAGAAGTTAAGGGTGCGGTCAATGATGAGGAGGCGCGTAAAATTGCCAAGACGGTCGTAGGCTCACCGCTAGTTAAAACAGCAGTTTTCGGCAGTGATGCTAACTGGGGGAGATTGATTTGTGCAGTTGGTTATAGTGGTGCAACGATAGATCCGAACGCTATTAAGATTTCCATCGGTCCAACGCCGGTTGTAGAAAATGGGGAGCCTGTCCCTTTCTCTGAAGAAGTAACGATGCTTTATTTGAAGCAGGCAGAAGTGAAATTTTTAATTGAACTGAACCAAGGGGAAGGCCTAGGAACTGCATGGGGGTGTGATTTGACTTATGACTACGTTCAAATCAATGCAACCTATCGTTCCTGATCGCATCGTTATTAAGCTTGGAGGCAGTATGCTGGAAGGGTTAAATG
>NZ_JBAEAP010000242.1:0-1665 GCF_056205495.1 Psychrobacillus sp.
TGGATATAGTATTCAAGCTGCTCCTTCGTTTCCGGAGAATTATCGATTAACAATTCTTGAGAATATTGCCCCTGCATTCCAATACCAAAACGTATTTCGTCAATTACTCGTAATTGGGTGACTCTATAATCAAGCGCCTCATCCACCTTAGATTCTACATTAGCAGATGTAAGCATAGCTGTTACAGTAGAGATTAATAACAAAACTATAATGACGATAAATGCGATGTTTAACTTTTTTCCGATACTCATAAGCTGCCTTCTTTCCCGTAAATATAATCACCTCGTTTTTATCGGCTATTAGTATTGGTATTTGAAGTGTGATTATGGAAAATTATTGATAATTGGAAGTTATTGATAAAAGATTAATAAATAAATTATCTTAAAAAAACATCTCCACCCTTTAAAGTAAAAATGGGGGAGGGGTGCTATATGGAGATAATCGTGTACACTTTAATATGGATGGGATATTAACAATGGTTGCTGGATTGTTACAATGGAAGGAAAAGGGTTTTACATATCCTACGGTATTAGTAGGTCGGTTAACTGGAGGGAAAAGAGATGAGACCACAACTAACTAAAGATATAAACATAGAAGAATTTAAACAGTATTATTGGTTAAAGGAAGAGCTCCAAGCGTTTTGTAGAGAGCACCTTATAAGCCCAGCTGGTTCGAAAGGAGAAATTGCTAATCGAATAGAGGTATTCCTTCACTCAGGCGAAATACTTCAACCAGTCAGAAGAGCTAAAATCTCTAAAGTGGAAGAACCATTATCTTTGGATTCTGTTATAACAGAAGGGCATCGGTGTAGCCAACAAGTAAGGGCATTTTTTCAGGAAGCTATAGGACCGAAATTTCATTTCTCTACTTATATTCAAAATTATTTTAAAAACAATATAGGAAACACATACCGTGATGCGGTGAACGCTTGGATGGAGGAGGAGGAGCGTAAGAGAGATCCGGCTTACTCGAAAGCGATTGCACCTCAATTTGAATATAACCAATTCATAAAAGACTTCTTTGCGGATTCTAACAATAAAGGAAAAACACGTCAGGAGGCTATCCAAGCATGGAATGCTATTAAGCAGCTTCCAGGAAGTAATACATATCAAAAATAAAAAGCCGTACCCTCGAATTGCTTCGAGTGTACGGCTTTTATCAAATTAATTCCGAAGAATTAAAGTTTTACGATGTTAACTGCTTGTGGTCCGCGGTTACCTTCTTCGATATCAAATTCAACTTTTTGACCTTCGTCAAGAGATTTGAATCCGTCACCTTGGATAGCTGAGAAATGAGCGAATACGTCGCTTCCACCTTCAACCTCGATAAATCCAAAACCTTTTTCTGCGTTAAACCATTTTACTGTACCTTGTGTCATGTAAAAAACCTCCATAAAATAAATTAAATAATATAAATCTTTCAACAGATAAAAAAATTCACATATTACAAAAAGTATCGACAAACATTTCACGATCACTTTTTGTAATATGTGAATTCAATGTTTTCTTTTGAAGCAATTTAACTATTGAACTTAGTATA
Organism: Psychrobacillus sp.; assembly: GCF_056205495.1. Taxonomy (NCBI): domain Bacteria; kingdom Bacillati; phylum Bacillota; class Bacilli; order Caryophanales; family Bacillaceae; genus Psychrobacillus; species Psychrobacillus sp. The sequence continues at coordinate 1,540 of NZ_JBAEAP010000242.1, forward strand.
TAACGTTTAATGTCATTTGTCCAGTAATGTACTTAGGTTATTTAAAATTCTTTTATTAACCGTATAAGTATTAGCACTTAAGTCTACTGATTTTCTTAAAGGTAACGCAGTGATACCAGGACTTGA
>NZ_JBAEAP010000243.1:0-12877 GCF_056205495.1 Psychrobacillus sp.
TGAGAAAACACTTGCTAGAATGAGATTATTAGGGGCAGATGGTGACCATGAGTCTATGACAATCGAGGAAGTAGAAAGACGGATACTGCATGGTTAAGCAGGTACCTTACGTCATTCTTCTATTCGTCCAGATTTACCAAACCTACTAAAGGATATTTTAGAGAAGGATCTACGTATCTTTGATCACTTAATGATGACTACAGATGGTTCGACACCATCTTTCCATACCGACGGTGTAATGGACAAATGTATCCAGGTGGCATTAGATGCAGGTGTAGATCCGATTGATGCGTACTTGATGGCGTCATTTAACGTTGCAAAATACTATAATCTTTCAAATTTACATGGTGTTATTGCAACAGGTAGACTTGCAACATTGAATTTCCTAGAGGACGAGCGAAATCCTGTCCCAATAGCTGTTTTATCAAAAGGAGTATGGTTAAGAAAAGACGGAGAAAAAGTTCGAGGGCTAGAAGAGGTAGATTGGTCTAATATGCCGCCGCTTCAGCTAGACTTCGATTTAACTGATAGCGATTTTCAATTCTCGATGCCATTTGGTATTGAAATGGTGAATGACGTCATTACTAAGCCTTATTCCATTAGTGTTGATACAACGGACAATGAATTGTCTCAAAGTCACGACCAAAGCTTCCTGCTACTTATAGATAGAAATGGTAAGTGGAAAGTATCTACTTTAATAAAAGGCTTCGCAACGTCCTTAATGGGATTTGCTTCTTCCTATTCAAATACGGGGGATATATTATTGATTGGGAAGAGTAAAAAAAGTATGATGCAGGCCTTTGATGAAATGAAGAAAATGAACGGCGGGATTGTCATTGTAGAAGATGAACAGGTTGTCTGTTCAATCCATCTTCCAATAGGTGGAGGGCTTTCTGATAAGCCAATGGAAGAGCTTATAGAGGAAGAGATAGTGTTAAAGAGAGAGCTAGCTAATAGAGGATTTAAGCATGGGGATGCTATATACACACTGCTGTTTTTACAATCTACTCATTTGCCGTATGTCCGTGTAACTCAAAAAGGGATATTCGATGTGATGAAGAAGAAGGTTTTATTTCCAGCAGTAATGAGGTAGGAGGCTTTAGCGTGTTAAAAAAATGGGGAATGATTGCTGTTGCTTGTGTTTTACTTTCAGGGTGTTCAAAGGAAGCAGTAATAGAGGAAGTAGTTGCTGAAGATATTAAAGAAGAGGTAGAGGAGAGTGTGGCTGAAATAATTGAAGAGGAACCGACAGTCTTGCCGTTCAATGCTCCATTTACTGGGGTTGGATCAGAAGAAGAGTTAAAGCAAAGACCAGTTATGGTAACTATCAATAATCATCCACAAGCTCGTCCGCAATCAGGGATATCTCAAGCAGATCTAGTTTATGAGGTCATTGCAGAAGGAAATGTTACTCGATTTTTGGCAGTTTTTCAAAGTGAGATTCCAGATAATATTGGACCAGTTAGAAGTGCTAGAGATTACTTTGTAGAGTTATCGAAAGGTTTAGATGCCTTTTATGTGGCGCATGGCTATAGTCCAGATGCACAGAAAATGTTAAACGCAAGAGTAGTAGATAATATAAACGGTATGCAGTATGATGGAATCTACTTTAAACGTTCAAAAGAAAGAAAAGCACCACACAACTCTTATATTTCAGGTGAGAATATTTTAGCTGGAGCAGAGCGAGTAGGGGCTTCAATGGAATTGAACAAGATACCGACCTTCTCTTTCTTAGAATCTATAGATGGTGCTAAGATTGGAAATCCAGCTTCCAATATAACTATTCGCTACGGGAATGGTACTAGCTTTGAGAACGAATATAATTATGATTCAGACGAAGGGATTTACGAAAGAAAGTCTGCTGGAGTCCTTACAACCGATAAGGAGAACGAGACTCCTGTAAAACTTTCAAATCTTATTTTTATGGAAATCCCACATAAAACCATTGATAATTCTGGGCGTCAGCAGTTAACATTAGCTAATGGAGGAAAAGCATATCTTTTCCAAGCCGGTATTATGAAGGAAATAGAATGGAAAAATATAGAAGGCATATTGGTTCCTATGGAAAATGGTGTACCAGCTAAGCTAGTTCAAGGGAAAACATGGATTAGTATTGTTCCGACAAGTCCTGGGATAGAAAATATGGTTAAGTATATACCGTAAACGACTAAAGAAAGGAATGAATACATTGCAGATTGAAAAAATTAAAGGTAAACAAACAGACCAACTATTCAATGCTATTCTGCAGTTGAAGGATATAGATGAGTGCTATCGATTTTTTGACGACTTATGCACGATCAGCGAAATTCAATCACTTGCTCAGCGATTTGAAGTAGCCCATTTGCTTCGTTTAAAGAAAACCTATGAATCTATTAAAAAAGAGACTGGTGCAAGCACTGCTACTATTTCACGTGTTAGACGAGCATTTGATTATGGCAATGATGCGTATGACGAAATGTTAGATAGATTATATCCAGACGAGAAACCAGTGTTAAATAGAAAAGAGTAATAGAGAAGAGCTCTCTCCGAAACTTATTCGGGAGAGTTTTTTTGTTTGTTAAGAGAAGTACCTAATAGCTCTGAAAAATAAATTTATGGGAAGTCTCTTGCCGTATGTTGAATTTTTATTACAAATTTGGATTCCTCATGGCTTATGAGCGATGTCAGCAGGTATTTTTGGTATAATGGAGTAATGTTATCAAACAACTATTGTGTAGGTGAAAAAATGGATTATAAAGAGTGGAGACATATATTTAAGCTAGACCCTGCGAAGGAGATTTCTTCCGAGGCATTAGAGAGGGTATGCGAATCTGGAACAGATGCTATTATTATTGGCGGTTCTGATGGCGTGACCTTAGACAACGTAATAGATCTATTAATGAGAATTCGTAGATACGCAGTTCCGGTAGCGTTAGAAGTTTCTACGATAGATAGTATAACCCCTGGTTTTGATTTTTATTTTATTCCTAGTGTTTTGAACAGCACCGATACGAGATGGGTGAAGGACCTGCATCATAAGGCGACAAAGGAATTTGGAGAGGTTATGAATTGGGAGGAAATAATCCCAGAAGGCTATTGTATTTTAAACCCTGACTGTAAGGCAGCTATGCTGACACAAGCGGAGCCAGTTGAAACCATCGATGATATAATTGCTTATGCTCAAATGGTAGAGCATATGTTCAAATTCCCTGTCTTCTACATGGAATACAGCGGAAAATACGGTGATGTTCAAACTGTAGCCAAGGTAAGATCTGGTTTAAAACAAACCCAGCTCTTTTATGGTGGGGGCATTAAAACAGAAGCACAAGCCCGCGAAATGGCTGCCCATGCACATACCATTATTGTAGGAAACCAAATCTACGATAATTTGAATGAAGCCTTGAAAACTGTTAATGCAGTAAAATGAATTGAGGAAATAGATAGCCAAGGGTATAATAGAAAGAACAAATGTTCTTGTAGAGGAAGTGTAGTAAAGTATGGAACTTATAGCTAAAACCCTATTAAACGGGATGAATAAAGAGCAAGAGGAAGCAGTGAAATCAACTGACGGTCCACTACTGATTATGGCTGGTGCTGGATCTGGTAAAACAAGAGTGCTAACACATCGTATAGCTTATCTAATCGTGGAAAAGGAAGTTTATCCTTCTAAAATATTGGCCATTACCTTTACTAACAAAGCAGCGCGCGAAATGCGAGAGCGTATCAATAGTATTTTAGGAGAAGGCACTGGAGAAAGAATGTGGGTTTCTACGTTTCACTCGATGTGTGTGCGTATTTTAAGAAGAGATATCGATCGAATTGGTTATTCTAAAAGTTTCTCTATATTGGATACTTCTGACCAGCTGACAGTTATTAAAGGTATTTTGAAGGATTTGAATATTGATACGAAACAATATGATCCTCGCTCTATGCTGAATGCTATTAGTAGTGCAAAAAATATATGTATTGATGCAGACACATATAAGGCTCAAATGAATGATTCCAATCCCTTTGAGAAAACAGTAGCAAAGGTATACGAAGGGTATCAAAAACGTCTGAGAAAAAACCAGTCGCTAGACTTTGATGATTTAATCATGACTACCTTAACGTTGTTTAAACGAGTACCAGATGTATTGGAATACTATCAAAATAAGTTTCAGTATATCCATGTAGATGAATACCAGGATACGAACAAGGCTCAATACGAGCTTGTTCAAATGCTTGCAAACAAATTCAAAAACATCTGTGTTGTAGGTGATTCCGATCAATCCATATATCGCTGGCGCGGAGCGGATATACAAAACATTCTTTCCTTTGAAAAGGACTATCCAAATGCGAAAGTGATTATGCTGGAGCAAAACTATCGTTCATCTCAAAGAATCTTAAAAGCAGCAAATGACGTCATTTGTAATAACCAAAGTCGTTATCCAAAAGTGTTGCGAACTGAAAACCTTGAAGGTGAAAAGATTGAGTTGTTCCGTGCAAATGAAGAACAGCAGGAAGCTCAATATGTTGTTCAAAAGATTCAAGAGCTAATAGAAACAGAAAACAGAACGCTAAACGACTTTGCTATCTTATATCGAACGAATGCCCAATCACGTGTGATGGAGGAAGTGCTCGTTAAATCGAACATGGCCTATACGATCGTTGGAGGTACCAAGTTCTATGATCGGAAAGAGATTAAAGACTTACTTGCCTATCTACGATTGATTGCCAATAATGATGATGATTTATCACTTGCTCGAATTATTAATGAGCCTAAGCGAAACATAGGAGCAACCTCATTTGACCGAATAGCGAGATATGCTATAGAACAGGATCGTTCAATTTTAGACGCTTTAAACGAGGTAGACTTCATGGGATTACCTGCTAGAGCAGTGAATTCTGTAGTAGGCTTCCATGGACTCATTCAAAACCTGACTCAAATGCAGGAGTTCCTGTCAGTAACTGAAATTGTGGAACAGGTATTAGAGAAAACTGGATATAAAACGATGCTCAAAAATGAAAAGACAATTGAAGCAGAAAGCCGTCTAGAGAATATCGAAGAGTTTTTATCTGTAACGAAGGCCTTCGAAGAAAAAAGTGACGATAAATCCCTTGTTGCATTTTTAACAGACTTGGCGCTCATTTCAGATATTGATAAGCTCGATGAAGATGAGGACAAGTCACAGGGCAATATTATCCTGATGACAATGCATGCTGCTAAGGGACTGGAGTTTCCTGTAGTATTTATCATTGGAATGGAAGAAAATATTTTTCCACATGCTCGCTCCATTGGGAACGATGAGGAGATGGAGGAAGAACGTCGCTTAGCATATGTAGGTATTACTCGTGCTGAGGAAAGATTATTTATCACATGTGCACAAGCAAGAACTATATTTGGACGCAGTAGCTTTAACAGTCCCTCACGGTTCATCGCGGAGATTTCAGATGAAATTATTGAGGTTGTAGGGTGGTCCAGAGATATCCGCAAAAACAAAAATAGAGATACAAAGGTAATTGCACCAGTTCCGCGCGCTGCAGTTTCTAGACCAGCGTACCAATCGACCGGCGGGGAGCGTTTAGGCTGGCAGGTTGGTGACAAGGCAGCTCATAAAAAATGGGGCGAGGGTATGGTTGTCAGCGTTCGTGGCGATGGTGAGAATACAGAGCTTGATATTGCTTTCCCAAGTCCGACGGGGATCAAGCGATTACTTGCTAAATATGCACCGATTGAAAAAGTATAATTTTCTTAGCGGAGGAAAATCGATGGATAAATTAGAAAGAGTAAAAGAGCTTCATAAAATATTGAATGACTATAGCTACTCATACTATGTATTAGATAAACCAACAGTACCCGATGCTGTTTATGATCAATATTTGCATGAGCTGATTGCACTAGAGGAAGAAAATCCGGACTTGATTTTCCCGGATTCTCCCACTCAGCGTGTAGGATTAACTATAAGTGAAGGATTCAAAAAGGTTACCCATGCCAATCCAATGCTAAGTTTATCGAATGCATTTAATGAAGAAGATATTAGAGATTTTGACAAACGCATTCGAAACATTATTGATGAGACACCTGTCTACGTTTGTGAACTAAAAATAGACGGACTTGCTGTTTCACTTCTATACGAGAATGGACAACTCGTTCGCGGAGCAACTCGTGGTGATGGAACAACAGGTGAGGATATCACGAGTAACATTAAAACGATTCGTGCTGTCCCTTTACGTTTACAGGAAAATGTTACGTTAGAGGCTAGAGGAGAGGCATATATGCCTAAATCTTCTTTCCTTAAGCTAAATGAACAACGAGCAGAAGACGGATTAGAACTATTTGCGAATCCACGCAATGCTGCTGCTGGTTCCTTGCGTCAGCTAGATCCTAAAATTGCGGCAAGCCGTAATTTGTCCATGTTCATTTATGGCATGGGGGGAGATGGAGAAGAGTTTAATATTGACGATCACTCGGAAGCACTTAAGTATATGAGAAAGCTAGGATTACCTACTAATAACGAAACGAGAGAATGTCATTCCGTTGAAGAGGTTATGGCTTTTATTGAAGAATGGACGACCAAAAGAAATGATATTCCTTATGAGATAGATGGAATTGTGATTAAGGTGAATAATTACTCGCAGCAAGAGGAGCTTGGCTTCACAGCTAAAAGTCCACGTTTTGCTATTGCCTACAAATTTCCTGCTGAAGAGGTAGTTACAACGATAATCGGAATCGACCTAACAGTGGGACGAACTGGTGTAGTTACTCCAACTGCATTGTTAGAACCAGCACAGGTGGCGGGTACAACTGTACAAAGAGCTTCCTTGCATAACGAGGATCTTATTCGCGAAAAGGATATACGAATAGGCGATCGAGTAATCATTCGAAAAGCTGGGGACATCATCCCAGAAGTAGTGGGAGTAATCCTTCAAGAAAGAAAGGATAATCTAGTCCCTTATGAAATGCCAACAAACTGTCCTGCATGTGATAGTGAACTGATACGTATTGAAGAAGAGGTCGCTCTACGATGTGTTAATCCGCAATGTCCAGCTCAAATTCGTGAAGGAATTTATCACTTTGCTTCCCGCAATGCGATGAATATAGAAGGTCTAGGTGGTAAGGTTGTAGAACAGCTTTATCGAGAAGAACTTATAAAGGATGTTTCAGACTTATATAAGCTTACGATCGAGGACTTGGTAAAGCTAGAACGAATGGGTATGAAATCTGCTACTAATCTTGTCGAGGCTATTACAACTTCAAAATCCAATTCAATGGAGAGAGTGTTATTTGGATTGGGCATACGCCATATTGGTGAGAAGGCAGCAAAAATTCTTTCAGAAAAGTTTCTAGATTTTGATGCACTAATGCATGCTACACGAGATGAAATTACTGACATTCATGAAATTGGTGAAAAGATGGCAGATTCTCTTGTAACTTATTTTGAACAGGAAGAGGTTCAAAAGCTAATTGAGCGATTAAAAGAAGCAGGATTAGCAATGAGATACACAGGTAAGGTTATTGATGCTGCTACAATGGAAAACAGTCCATTTGCCGGTAAAACGGTTGTCTTAACAGGGAAACTCACACAATTGACACGTCCAGAAGCAAAAGAAAAAATAGAATCATTAGGTGGTAATGTAGCTGGCAGCGTAAGTAAAAAAACAGACTTAGTTATTGCAGGAGAGGATGCTGGATCTAAGCTAGAAAAGGCTACTAGTCTTGGTATTGAAGTCTGGGATGAGCAAAAGCTATTGGACCATTTAGAAGGATAAAAGGAGTTAAAAGCATGACCAAAAAATATTTAGTGTTAGCTCTTTTGATTTTGGCGTTAGTTATAACGGGATGTACTCCGAATCAAAAAAACGATACAGAAGTTGTGCAAAATACGGAGGAAGAAGCGAAAACAGTCGTGATTCCAAGTCTTCAGCTGGATGAAAACTATTATCGTACTTTGATGCCGTATGAAGAGAGCGCAAGCAGAGGCTTAGTTGTCTCAAACCTTAACACGAAATACGACATGAAAGAAGTAGAATTAGGTCTCTTTCGTATTTCTCAAACAGAATTTTCCCCAGATAAGTATATGTTCCAAGAGGGACAATATTTAAAAAAAGACACCTTGCAGAAATGGCTGGCCAGAGAAGGTCAAACAAAGGAAGGGCTAAATCCGAATGATGAAGGCCTCACAGGAGAAGAAAAAGCATTAAAAACTCCTGTTTATATCACTCATATTGTCGAACAAAACTATTTAGAGGTAGTGGACAATAAAGCTAGGTTAGCGGGAGTATCTGTAGGTCTTTCTTTAAATTCAATTTATTATTATACAAAGGAAGAATATGGGGCAGTCTATGAACAAGCCCTAACAGATGAGCAAATCAAGCAGAATGGGGAAAGAATAGCTGAAGAGGTTGTTAATCGTATGAGAAAAATAGCTGGCCTGGAAGAGGTACCTATTGTTGTAGGTTTGTTTAAACAAAATAGTAATAATGCTATTGTTCCAGGTACTTATTTTGAATACGGTGTTGCTTCTAAAGGTGGCAACCTGTCTGATTGGAAGCCTATCAATGAAGAATATATTATGTTCCCGTCTTCCGAGGCTGAAAAAAAATATCGTGACTTAAATACAGTCTTTAGTAACTTTAAGCGGGATGTGGAAGAGTATTTCTCTAATTATACTAGTGTTATTGGCACAGGATACTTTAAGGACGAGCAGCTACAGAAGCTAACTATTGAAATACCAATACAGTTTTTTGGATCTGCAGAGTTAATTGGATTTACACAGCAGCTTGCGGGATATATGAAAGCCAATTTCCCTGCTTCAATGAATGTAGAAATTCAAGTGAACTCATTGGATGGTGCTGAGGCATTGCTAGTTAAAGAGGCTGGTGAAGAGGACGCATTTGTTCATATCTATAACCATTAAGGAAACGATGCGTACTCTGTTCAACTAGTGTGAAAAATGATATGATTATTGTTATGGTTTATTGAATTCGGAGGTGTAAAAATTGGCGAATATTTCAAAAGAAGAAGTAAAACATGTTGCGCATTTAGCTAGACTTGCTATTACTGAAGAAGAAGCGGAGATGTTTGCAGAGCAACTAGCTGCAATTACTAAGTTTGCAGATGAGCTGAACGAATTAGACACTACTGATGTAGCTCCAACTACTCATGTATTACCATTAGTAAATGTGCTTCGTGAGGACAAATCAGTACCTGGCTTAGAACGTGAGAAAATGATGAAAAATGTTAAAGAAGAAGAAGCAGGACAAGTAAAAGTACCAACTATTATCGAATAAGAAAAAGTTAGGAGGGCATCTGATGACATTATTCAAACATTCAGCAGTAGAACTTCAAGATTTGATCAAAAAGAAAGAAGTATCTATTGAAGAACTAACTGCTGAATCCTTTAAAAGAATTAATAAAGTGGACGGAGAAGTTCAAGCTTTTCTAGCGTTAAATGAAGAGCAAGCAACTGCTCAAGCAAAAGAAATGGATCAAGTTCCTTTCGAGGAAAGAGGCCCCCTTTTCGGAATGCCAATCGGAGTAAAAGACAATATTGTAACAGAAGGTATTGAAACTACTTGTGCAAGTAAAATATTAGAAGGCTTTAACCCTATTTATGATGCAACTGTTGTACATAAACTACGTGATGCTGGATTAATAACAATTGGTAAGTTAAACATGGATGAGTTCGCAATGGGCTCTTCGAATGAAAACTCTGCCTTTAAAAATACAAGAAATCCTTGGAATTTAAATCATGTACCTGGTGGATCTTCAGGTGGTTCGGCTGCAGCTGTAGCAGCAGGAGAGGTACCATTTTCATTAGGGTCTGATACTGGTGGATCTATTCGTCAGCCAGCTTCATTCTGTGGAGTTGTAGGGATGAAGCCTACATATGGCCGAGTATCCCGTTTTGGATTAGTGGCATTTGCTTCTTCTTTGGATCAAATCGGACCTGTTACACGTAATGTAGAAGACAATGCCTTTTTACTAGAGGCTATTTCTGGTTTAGATGCAAGTGACTCTACTTCTGCAAACGTGGAAGTACCAAGCTTTACTAAATCATTAACAGGTGATATTAAAGGACTTCGTATTGCTGTTCCTAAAGAATATTTAGGACAAGGTGTTGGAGAAGCATCTAAGCAATCTGTTCTTGACGCACTAAAAGTATTAGAATCACTTGGAGCAACGTGGGAAGAAGTATCGTTACCACATTCTAAGTACGCTTTAGCAGCTTACTATTTATTGTCTTCTTCAGAAGCATCCTCTAACTTAGCTCGTTTTGACGGAATTCGTTATGGCTTCCGTGCAGACAACGTAGAAAACTTAATGGAGCTTTATAAAGAAACTCGTGCACAAGGCTTTGGTGATGAAGTAAAACGTCGTATCATGCTAGGAACTTATTCACTTAGCGCTGGTTCATATGACGCTTACTACAGAAAAGCACAGCAAGTACGTACTTTAATCAAGCAAGACTTTGACAATGTATTTGATAAATACGATGTTATCATTGGACCAACGACGCCAACTCCAGCATTTAAAATTGGGGAAAATGTTAAGGATCCATTAACGATGTATGCAAATGATATTTTAACAATTCCAGTAAACCTTGCTGGCGTCCCTGGAATTTCTATTCCTTGCGGATTCTCAGACGGTCTACCACTAGGATTACAAATTATCGGTAAATACTTCGATGAAGCAACTATCTATCGTGTGGCACATGCTTATGAGCAAGCAACAAGCTTCCATAAACAAACTCCGCAAATATGGGAGGGAGCAAAATAATGAATTTTGAAACGATTATTGGATTAGAGATTCATGTAGAGTTAAAAACAGACTCTAAAATGTTCTCACCAGCACCAGCTCACTTTGGAGCAGAACCAAATACAAATACACATGTAATTGACCTAGGTTACCCTGGAGTATTACCTGTTGTTAATAAAACAGCGATTGAGTGGGGCATGAGAGCTGCACTTGCACTTAATATGGACATAGCTCCTATTACTAAGTTCGACCGTAAAAATTACTTCTATCCGGATAATCCAAAGGCTTACCAAATCTCTCAATTTGACAAGCCAATCGGTGAAAATGGTTGGGTAGAAATTGAAGTAGGCGGAGAAAAGAAACGTATTGGTATTACTCGTCTTCACTTGGAAGAGGATGCAGGAAAGCTTACGCATACAAGCAATGGATACTCTCTTGTTGACTTCAACCGTCAAGGTACTCCTTTGATTGAAATCGTATCAGAGCCAGATATCCGTACGCCGGAGGAAGCTTACGCTTACCTAGAAAAGGTTAAATCAATTATCCAATACACAGGAGTTTCTGATTGTAAAATGGAGGAAGGTTCCCTTCGTTGTGATGCGAATATTTCCTTACGTCCATATGGTCAAGAAAAATTCGGTACGAAAACAGAGCTTAAAAACTTAAACTCCTTCAACTTTGTTCGCCGTGGTCTTGAGCATGAACAAATTCGTCAAGCAGAGGTTCTATTATCAGGTGGGGTAATTCCACAAGAAACTCGTCGCTATGATGAGTCAACTGGTAAAACACTTTTAATGCGTGTTAAAGAAGGAGCGGATGATTACCGTTACTTCCCAGAGCCAGACTTAGTGCAAATTGTCATTGATGATGCTTGGAGAGAACGAGTTCGCTCTGAAATTCCTGAGCTTCCAGATGCACGTAAAGTTCGTTATATCGAGGAGCTAGGCTTACCTGCATACGATGCAATGGTACTTACCTTAACAAAAGAAATGTCTGATTTCTTCGAGGAAACAATTGCTCTAGGAGCAGATGCGAAGCTTGCTTCCAACTGGTTAATGGGTGAAGTTTCAGCTTACCTAAACGCAGACCAAAAAGAATTGAAGGACATCAAGCTTACTCCTTCTAATCTTGCTGGCATGATTAAGTTGATTTCTGATGGAACAATCTCCTCTAAGATTGCGAAGAAAGTATTTAAAGAGCTTGCGGATAACGGTGGAGATGCTGCTGAAGTTGTAAAAGCTAAAGGCTTAGTACAAATCTCAGATGAAGGCGCTCTACGTGAAATCGTAACAGCTACTTTAGATGCTAACCCACAATCCATTGAAGACTTTAAAAACGGGAAAGATCGTGCCATTGGCTTCCTAGTAGGACAAATTATGAAAGCAACAAAAGGCCAAGCAAATCCGCCTCTTGTTAACAAAATCCTAAACGAAGAAATTGTGAAACGATAAAATCCTAAAGATAATCATAGCGAGTAAGTGATCAGATTTCCTGACCACTTACTCGCTTTTTTGATGCATGTTAGCAAAAGCTTCTCCGCATTTAGCTACTTATCAAAGCTGTAAATATATTTAATTTTATAATTATAGATGCTATGATGAGATAATATTTGAGAAAGGGTGATGGGGATGGAGCTTTGTTTTATCGGTGGGGGACATGTGTTAAAGGGTGAGCTTGATGATGTTTTTGAAGAATTAGAGTGTAAAATAAGTCCGAATACGAAAGTGCTGCTTGTGCCCTTTGCAACCGATGAATCTAGATATGAAAGTTGGATGGAAAGCCTGCAACAGGCGTTTACACGCATTCCTAATGTGACGCTTGGTTTGTTGCATGAAAAGCTATCAAAAGAAGACATGATTAACATGATTGAAGAGTATGATGTTCTTTATATTATAGGAGGACAACCTGAGCGTTTACTTCAGGTTATTTTGGATAAAGAGCTGACTGCTGTAATTAGTAGTTTTCCAGGCTTAATGATTGGCTATAGCGCAGGTGCATTAGCTTTTTGCACAGACTGCATATTAACAAAGGATGAGGACTATCCAGACACAATAATTTTGCAGGGATTAGGATTAGTCGAGTTTAGTGTAGAGGTTCACTATCGTCCAGAATCAGCTGAGGAGCTGCTGGCTCTTTCTAATGATAGAACAATCTATGCCC
>NZ_JBAEAP010000244.1:0-7816 GCF_056205495.1 Psychrobacillus sp.
ATTCATTTTATGAAAAAACACATTGTAGCACTAACTGCTATTGCGGCACTATCAGTAGGAACAGCAGGACAGGCTTCTGCATCTAGTGTTCACACGGTAGAAAAAGGTGACACTCTTTGGTCAATTTCACAAGAGAATAATGTCAGTGTAGAAAATATACAAGTATGGAACGATTTGGATTCAACAATTATATACCCATCACAACAATTACAGGTAGAGGAATCTACAGGAACTTATACAGTTGTTTCGGGAGACACTATCTATGGTGTTGCGGTTATGTATGGGATGAGCGTTACCGAACTAATGACAAGTAACCAACTTATAGATGACTTAATACACCCCGGTGATAAGTTAGTCGTTAGTGGAGATAAGGTGCAGCCACAAGTGAGTGCATCTCAGAGTTCAGCTAATAGCTCAACCCCTAGTAAACCAGCAGCATCAACGGACGTAAAAGAATTAACCGTAACCGCTACTGCATACACTGCTTCCTGTGAAGGCTGTTCAGGAATTACTTCAACGGGGATCGACTTAAATGCGAACCCCAATCAAAAAGTGGTTGCAGTAGATCCTACTGTCATACCTCTTGGTTCCAAAGTTTGGGTTGAAGGTTATGGGGAAGCCATTGCTGGAGATATTGGAGGCGCAATAAAAGGAAATAAGATAGATGTTTACATGCCTTCTTATAATGATGCGATTAACTGGGGTCGTCAGTCGGTGAAAGTTAAAATACTTGACTAAAGTTTTAAAGATAAACAAAAATATTATTTTATTGGTTAAAAGAGGAATATTATAGGTAGGTATTTGTTATTCAAAGGATAATAATTACACATAAAGTAATTTCAAACCCTTTTATTCCATATTAATTACTAAATGTAATTAATTACTAGTAAATAAAAATGCTCATAATGGGTATAATATTGGTATGAGAAACAGTTGATAGCTGAAGAAGATCTCCCTTCGTCTTTCTCATCCGATTTTATATAAAAAATCGGGCCCCACTGTTGAAGAAGTGGGGCTTTTTTTATATTAAAAATTAAACAAGATAAGTATATTGATTGGAGTAATTAGATATTAAATAAATCGATACCCTAAATCACGAATAATTTAAACTCAGCAGGGTACTTATACAGAATAATAAATGTTAATGAGGTGATAAAAGTATGAAATATCACTCAAAAATAAAAGAAGGTGGTTGGGATGACAGTCACCGTCAGTGGCCGCTTCCAAGCCTGCCCTGGGTAATGCAACAAACTTGGAACGATCTCTTATTTGCACACTACCCGATTAAAATGGATAAACTACGAAGCTTAGTCCCAGAGGCCTTAACAATTGATTCTTTTGATGATGTCGGATGGATTGGCATTGTTCCTTTCCAAATTACCAAAAGCAGGATGAAGGCAGTACCCCCGATTCCTGGAATATCAGCTTTTCCTGAACTTAATGTAAGAACGTACGTCTCAGTAGATGGTAAGCCAGGTGTGTATTTCATAAGCATGGATACCACCAATTTACTGGCGGTGAGTGGAGCAAGAACCTTATATCATTTGCCTTACGTAGTAGCTGATATGAATGTCAGTTATAAAGAGGAATTTGTAAATTATGATAGTAAAAGATTAGATGATAGTGGAGCTCTTTTAAATTGTAGCTATAAGCCAATTTCAGATCCTTATTATCCACAAAAAGGTTCATTTGACGAATGGATGGCTGAACGCTATTGTCTATACACGGTAAATGGAAGTGAAGAAGTCAAACGGTGTGACATTTTGCATGAGCCATGGCAATTGCAAAAAGCTGAAGCAAATTTTAATTTGAATACAATGTTATCTCATCAATCTATTTTTGTAGAAAACAATACACCTATTCTTCATTTTTCTAAGAGGAAGAAGGTCCGTATATGGCCACTTGTAAATCCCTATAAGGAATAATGTGTAAGGAAGCAAATAACTCCATTTGCTTCCTTTTTTGTGTTTTTTTAAAATGTCGGATTCTCTGCAAAATAGTGGAAATGTTTAAAAGGCACTATTCACGCAAAAAGAGTTGTTTAGAAAAATAGTTAAACATTAATTCATGTTGGGTATTAAGTAACGATTAAAAAATGGTTCTTAATAATCGTTGTAAATAATTAAAACTCATAAGAAACCTTTCATATATGCCCTTTTTTAATTTAATAATGAAAAGTATATATACCTAGAAGATATCAAATGGAGTGATTAAGCAATAAAAAAGATTACTTTTTAGGTTAATTTATTCATTTTTCAGAATAAACTAATTCTTACTGAAATTTTAAAATAATCTTGTCCTTTGAGAATAAAGGGTTTAAGAATTTTTTTTAAAATTTTGTATCTCCAAAAAAGATCTAAATACCTATAAAAAATAAGCGTAAAGTAGGCGTATACAATCAAATTGGAATATTTGAACTAGTTAGCGTCAAAATTCGACAAAAATCCTTTGGATTATAGTATATAGTTGTAAATACATCAAGAGCTTTTGTTCAGACACCATGGAATCTGTTTACCTAAACTTACAATTAGGAAAGGGGGAAAGGGTGTTTTTGTGTTTCCTATGTGGTAAAGAACCTAGATTAGTAGGAGTAAAAGATCCAGCTAAAATCAGAGGAGGAATGAAAGTTGAGTAGGAGCAGTAGACGAACTAAACGAAACAAGGCCGTTAGTATCGCAGCAACTTTACTTATGACATTTTCACTGATCGCTCCCAATGTAGTTAGTGCAGAAGCTAATAATAAGTTGCACCAGTCATTGAGAGAATCGAGTCCAAACAGTATTTCTGTGAAGGATAAGATGAGTAGTAGATTATTAGAAAGTTTTAAAGAAGAAGAGAAAGTTACCTTCTTGATAAAATTTAAGGAAAAGGCTGACTCGGCAAAAGTAGCTTCAGAGGCTAGAAAAAATGCCGAGTCAAAAAATCTTTCCGCTCATAACACGAAGCTGATTCAGAGGTCAGCTGTTGTGTCAGAACTAAAAACCACTTCCATGGAATCACAAGAAACCGTGATGGAGTTTCTTGAACAAGAAGTTTCCAAAGGAAATGCTAGTGATTTAGAATCTTATTATATCGTAAATGGAATGTCTGTAACAACGACAAAAGAAATTGCAGAAAAAATTGCTACCTTTCCTGAGGTAGAAAAAATCCTTCCAAATGAGACACGTCAGCTGTTTGTTACTAAAACTAAAGACGCAGTAGCACCTAAAGCTGAGGTTGCAAATGTGGAATGGAATATTGACCGAGTTAAAGCACCACAAGCCTGGGAAATGGGCATTGATGGATCTGGTACTGTAGTCGCAAGTATTGATACGGGTGTTCAATGGGATCATCCAGCCCTAAAAGAAAAATATCGTGGGTACAATAAAGCAACAGGTCAAGTATCACATGACTTTAACTGGTTTGATGCAACCTCTTCAGCAAGTCCAACACCTTTCGATGATCAAGATCATGGAACGCACGTAACTGGAACGATGGTAGGTAGTGAGCCAAACGGTTCTAATCAAATTGGTGTTGCTCCAGGTGCTAAATTCATTGCTGTTAAAGCATTTACAGCTTCTGGTGGCTCTGACGCTGATTTATTAGAAGCTGCACAGTGGATATTAGCTCCTACTGATGCAAGTGGAAATACACGAGTAGATTTAGCTCCAGATGTTGTCAACAACTCATGGGGTGGCGGAGCAGGACTAGATGAGTGGTACCGCGATGTTGTAATCAACTGGCGTGCTGCTGAAATATTCCCAGAATTCTCTGCAGGAAATACTACGTTTACTAACCCAGGTGGGCCTGGTTCAGTAGCGGCACCATCAAACTATCCTGAGTCTTTCGCAACTGGCGCAACGGATATTAACAATATAGTTGGAAGTTTCTCTCTTCGCGGTCCATCTCCATATGCTGAGATTAAACCTGACATTTCAGCTCCAGGAGTCAACATTCGATCTTCTATCCCTGGTGGCGGATATGAAGGTGGTTGGAATGGAACTTCTATGGCAGGACCAGCTGTATCTGGTGTTGCTGCATTACTTAGACAGGTAAATGCAAATCTTACCGTAGATCAAATGGAAGAGATTTTATTAAATACAGCTATTCCTTTAACAGATACCCAATATACAACAGTGCCAAACCATGGCTATGGATATGGTTTAGTAGATGCTGAAGCTGCAGTGTCTTCTATTCTTACTGGACTTGGTACTTTAAAAGGACAAGTAACTAAAGAGGGCGAAGACAACGCAGCGCCTGTACTTGAGCACTCTGCTCCTGTTGAAACCTATGAAGGTATGGCATTAACATTAACTGCAAATGTAACAGATGATATCAGCGTATCTTCTGTAGTTTTAAACTACCAAGATGAAAATGGAGCTTGGCAACAAATCGAAGCTGGGCGTTCATCTGGTGACTATAAGTCCGGAGTATATACAGTAGTAGTCCCTGGAGATCTAATAACAGGTACTTCCTTTAAATACACTTGGACAGCAACTGACTTTGGTAACAATGAAGTAACAAGTGAAGAATATACAGTACAAGTAAAACCAGGTATTACAGTAGGGTACACAGAGGATTTTGAAGCACAACCAACTGGATGGTATTCTTTTGGAAACCAAAACAGCTGGGAGTGGGGTGTACCAACATCTGGTCCTGGAAACGCTGCCTCTGGAGAAAAAGTATATGCTACTAATCTAAAAGGTCAGTATGCAAATAATATGAACGCAACACTTGTGGCACCTCCAATTGATTTGCCAGAAGGAAATTCATATCTTCAGTTCAAGCAGTGGCATAATTTTGAACAAGCTTCATCTGGTACAGCTTGGGATTATGGACATATAGTTGTTTCTACTGACCAAGTAAACTGGACACAGTTACTAAGGGTTACAGGAATATCTACAGCATGGGGAGATGTAGAGGTAGACCTTTCTGAATATGCGGGTCAACGTATCTATCTTGGATTTAATGCATTTTCTGATGGAAGTGTACAAAGAGACGGTTGGTATATTGATGACGTAGCTTTAACGGATGTTTCTCAAACTGGTACTGTTTCAAAAGGAAAAGGCAACAACAAAGGCAACACAGCTATCACAGGTGGTAAAGGAAATGATAACCAAAAAGATATCGATGTGAAAAAAGCACCGGTAGATCCAAATAAAATTAAGCCTGTTTTACCTGAACTAAAAGCGGCACCTCCAGTAGTGGAAGATACAAATGCTCCTACATTGCTACCACTTGGTGCTCAAGTGAGCGTACTTGAAACAAATCGCTCTGTATATACAAACCCGGCCGATGGTTCATATTCCATGACCCATGCAGCAGGTACATTTACAGTGAAAGCAGAAGCTTATGGTTTCGAATCTGAACAAAAATCAGTAGTGATTGAGGCAGATGAAACAGCAACTGCAAACTTTACTTTAGACGAAATTGAGCAAAGCACTATTAGCGGTACAATTACAGACGCTTCTACAGGAGAAGGAATTGCTGGTGCAACTATTCTTCTAGTAGAGGATGCTAATATCACGCCAGTAGTTACTGATGAAAATGGTAACTATGAGATTACTGCATATGTTGGAGAGTACACGTTAAAAGTTATTGCTCGTGGCTACCATGGACAAGAAGTTCCGGTTTCTATTGATGGCGAGCCGATTACTAAAGACATCGCTTTAGAGCCATTTTACACTTACCCTGGTGGGGAAATTGGTTATGATGACGGAACTGCAGAAAATGCAAGAGCATTTAACGCAGCTGGAAATGCTTGGTCTGTAAAAATGTCACTTCCTGAAGGTAAAGAAAGTGGAATTGTAACAGATGGAGTATTCAGATTCTGGACAACTGAATGGCCTGTACCAGGTGGAACAGCATTTGCTGTAGAAGTATGGGATGCAAGTGGTGTTGATGGAGCGCCAGGTAAAATGATCGCTGGTCCTGTTAATGCAACTGCATTACGTAATGGAGAGTGGACAGTTGTAGACTTAACGGAACACAACATCGTTGTAAATGGAGATTTCCATATGGTATATCGCCAAACATTTGCAAACCCTAACACTCCAGGTTTAGCTACAGATGAAAATGGAACAAATGCTGGCAGAAGCTATCAAGGAGTTTCTGGTGCATGGACACCTGCACCTGCTGCAGAGGGTAACTACATGATCCGAGCTCGTGTAAGCTACGAGGTTGTAGGTCCAGTTATCACTTCTCCAGCTGAAGGTTTAGTTACTAATGAAGAAGATATTACAATAGAAGGATCAGCATCACCAACTACAACTATCGAGTTGAAGCAAAATGGTGAAGTAGTAGGATCAACTGAGGTTGGTAATGATGGTAAATTCTTACTTGATGCAGTATTAACAGAAGGTGAAAATGAATTTACAGTTGTTTCTGTCTTGGACGGACGTGAAACTGGGGAATCTGCTCCTGTAACAGTGATACTAGATACCGAAAATCCTGAACTGGTTATTACTAAGCCAGTCGATGGAGAGAAAACAAATCGTGAAAGCGTAACTGTTGAAGGTACTATAGCAGATGCTAATCTTGAATATGTTCATGTAAATGGACAACCTGCAGCAGTAACTAACGGTAAATTCTCTAAACGTATTCTTTTAGAAGAAGGTTTAAATGAAATTACGGTAGAGGCGAAGGACAGAGCAGGAAACGTGGTAACTAAGACAATTAAGGTTACTGCTGATTCTATTGCTCCAGAAATTTCTAACCTAAAACCGGCAACGGATTTAAATCTTAAAACTGGTCGAAGTGTTAAAATTGAATTTGACAGTGAGTCTGGATTAAAACCTACATTTGTTATTCATATGCCACTTACAAATGTTGGAGATGTACAAAATGCTACAGAATTACCGATGATGGAAACTGGTAATGGTCATTATGTTGGTTATTGGACAGTGCCAGCAGATACAGTAGCAAATGGAGCAGTAATCGAAGTAATAGCAATTGATGGCTTTGGAAATGAAACGCGTCAAAAAGCAGCAGGTAAATTGTTTATTAATGTTGATGCTCCAACCTCTTCACAACCAGCAGTTGAAAAACCAGCTGAATTAGAAGAGCCTGTTAAAGAAACAGAAGAGAACTAAGAAATATTTAACACAAAAAGTCAGTGAGACAACCTCACTGACTTTTTTGTTTTTTAAAAAATATTCATAACATTTGGTAAAATATGATAATATTAAATAAAAGCAAATTATGTAAACAAAGGGGTTAGGTATGAGAAGAGAATATAATATAAAACATATTTTTTTAGTAATTGCTGCATGCGTGGTTTTATTTTCACCAATTTATATTTTATTAATGCCAAATATTGTAGCCGATACTATCTATTATGATAGAAACTCGTGGCTTACTTATGTACCATCTATTAATTATTGGGTATTGGGGATAAGTGTTTTTACGTTTGCTTTGTGCTTTGTTCTTCTGGGATTATTAAAAAGTTGGAAGATTTCTATTCCAACTGCATTAATTGCTTTTGCTTTAAGCGTGGTAACGTTTTATTATGCTTCCTTGTCATATATTTCACTTAATGAGGACCAAATTTCTTATAGAAAAATGTTTTCAACAAAAAAAGAAATTTATCAGTGGGAAGAGTTAAATAAGGTTTCCTATTATATGGTAGACGAAAAATCTGAGGAACTTCCTTATTACAGCTTTTACTTTAATAATGGAGAAAAGTTTACGATTAAAGAGAACACTCATGTATTAGATGTAGCATCAAGCATCAGGTGGAGGGTAAAGGCAGCTGAGGTTCCTATTGAGCATGTAGAAACTTGGAATGAATAATAGCGGTTATGGAATTATGATTATTTGTTATCGATGTTTTCCTTTT
>NZ_JBAEAP010000245.1:0-4784 GCF_056205495.1 Psychrobacillus sp.
TTATGTCAACCGGGGCATTAATGTTTGTGTTTCCCTTCTTTCGAGTAACATTAGCGCAAATAGGTGAAGCTTTGTTAATCGGAATGTTATTTTCTATTGTTCTGATATGGACATCTAAGTTTGAGCATAAAGATGGAGAAATCTATCTGAAACAGTCAAAAGCATTCATCTTCATATTAATCGGGCTTTTAATCATTCGTTTAGTTGGTAAGATTGTTCTTAGTTCTACAATTGATGTGGGAGCATTAAGTGGAATGTTTTGGATTTTAGCATTTGGGATGATTGTCCCTTGGAGAATTGCAATGTTCATACAGTTTAAGAAAATGCAAAAACAGCCAATATAAAAACGAGCATCCTTTTTAAGGGGTGCTCGTTTTTTTTCGATCCTCTGACAAAGCAAAATACTTTTCAAATGGTGAAACATCTACTTCCATTTCCTTGAGTTTCTTACGTAAAAACTTATGATCTCTTTTAGGAGTGGCGATGATATATCCACGTATCAACAGTTCCTGAGTGATAGCCTTGGCATTTTCTTCTAAAGCAATTTCTCCTATTTTCCCAGCTATTTTTTGTTTTGCAACAGGTCTGAACAAATCAGGGACTGGAGTAACTAGCTCATTTAACAAAGCTTTCTGTTCATCGTTCCATAGGTGTATAGTTTTATCTACATAATATTCTTCCCAGTCGAGATCTGATTTACCATCTCTTTTAGGCATCGATTTGAGAAACTTTCGGAACATGAAAAATCCGCCTATTCCCATCAAAGACACTAAGACAACAACCCAAAAAAGTATAAACCACATAAACCATCCTTCTAACAATCTCTTCACCTCATTCTTCTATCTATTAGTATAAGGTGTTTGAAATAATTTTTCATCATGAATGTATCCTTTCAAGTAAAAACTTTCTATATAGAGAGTGAAGGGAGGTGATTGAGAT
The DNA here is from genome assembly GCF_056205495.1 of Psychrobacillus sp. Taxonomy (NCBI): domain Bacteria; kingdom Bacillati; phylum Bacillota; class Bacilli; order Caryophanales; family Bacillaceae; genus Psychrobacillus; species Psychrobacillus sp. The sequence goes on from NZ_JBAEAP010000245.1 coordinate 940, forward strand.
GGCTAATTTAGAACACAAGCATTCCGTATTAAGAATTACTTTTGAAGCTGGTATTGGTGAAAATGGTAAGTTAAAAACAAAGTCAAAAACGTATCGAAATGTAAAGGCTAGTGCCACTGCAGACCAATTAGAAGCTGCGGTAATAATTCTCTCAGGCTTTTCTACAAGTCCATTTATCATTGCAGAGAAAGTACAAACATCTAATTTAAACTAAAAATAGGGAGGGTAAAACATGGCTAAAACATTACAACTTCAATTTGAAACAGATAATGGGAAGGAATTGACCCTATCAGTAGACGAGCCTCGCGAAAATCTAACACGTGAGGAAATAGAGGCAGGGATGCAATCACTCATTAACAGCAACACTTTTCATGTAGATAGCTTTAGTCTAAGTGGTATTAAAGGTGCTAAAGTTGTTGAACGTAATGTCAATTCAATAATCTAACATGGGTAAGGGGGTATTAAGAGAGAACAGCTCTTAATACCTTTTCAATTTTGAAGTGGAGAGTGGCTTGGATCTTCTAGTAAATAGTGTTATAGTCGCTTGTACTTTTGGAGAAGATGAAAAGGAGGTTATCCCTATGGACCAGTGGCTTTCGGTTATTCAAGATGTAGGCTTTCCTATCTTTGTGTCATTCTATTTAATGCATAGAGTAGAGAGCAAGCTTGAAGAAATTAAAAATGCACTGTTATCCTTGAGCAATGTATAGACACAAAAATGTTGAAATCTAAAAGACAGAGTAGTTGAACGCAATATCCACATTGGTTAAGATTAGGCTAGGATGTTATAAAGGAGTCATACAATGAAAAAATTATTGAGTATTATAATGATAAGCTTATTAGTACTAGCCGGTTGTGGAAGCAGTGACTTTAAAGCCCAAACAAATTGGGATATACAAGAATTTGAATTTGACAATCAACGAGGCGAAGAAACTTCTTTAGAGGATTTAAAGGGAACTGTTTGGTTGGCTACTTTTATCTTTACAAATTGTGAAACAATTTGTCCGCCAATGACATTTAATCTTGCAGAAATACAAGGAATGTTAAAGGAGAAGGGGATAGACGATTATAAAATTGTCGGATTCAGTGTAGACCCTGAGGTTGATACGCCGGAAAAATTACAAGAATATTTGGACATGTTTGAAGTGCCTGATCAAAGTAACTGGGAGCTTCTAACTGGATATTCTCAGGAATATATCTCCCAATTTGCGGAACAATCGTTTAAAGCGCTCGTTCGAAATAATCCAAACGATGACCAAGTAATTCACGGATCTCGTTTTTATTTGATCGATCAAAACGGCATTGCAGTTAAAAATTATACCGGATACGAAGACGTACCTAAAGAAGAAATTGTAATTGATATGGAAACACTGATTGAAGAAGGTAAATAAATTCATATTTAAAACCTATTAAAGATTCCTTGGAGTTTTTAATAGGTTTTTTTATGGACTAATTTAGAGTGACCTTTCAGCTCAAGTTCAAATCAAACTATTTTTAACAACCACAGGCTTTTAAATTCAACAAAAAAAAGAGGCTGCCTCCAATTTTTGATATTAATCAAAGCTTGGGGCAGTCTCTTTTTTTAGAAATGATTTTTTAAATCCGTGTTAGCTTCATTAAAATTATTTACGCATACTTTTCAAGATTAAACTTAAAATAGCAACTAGGATAATAGCACCGATTAATGCTGGAATAATTGCCATGTCCCAAATTACTGGTCCCATATCAGGGAAGATCATTCCACCGATCCAAGCACCAATGATACCAGCGATAATATTTCCTATAATTCCACCAGGAATATCCTTACCAAGAATTAGTCCTGCTAGCCAACCGATGATCCCACCGATGATTAAGTATAAAATTAGTCCCATTTTCTTTCATCTCCTCAAATATTTATTATTTCGATTACACTCCTTGTATAGCCAACCTGAGAAGACGTTAAACCTCTTGCTTTTTAATTTAAATATTCCGTCTATATTTTGCCGTAAAATTCATGACAACTGAATTACTTCTGAACATACAAACTAAAGAAACATAATCATATTTCTCAATATAGTTTCTAAGAGTATAATGTAACTGAATCACTAGGATAATCGTTTACTGACTTCTATAAAAGGACTCAACTATGGAACTGAAAATGATTAACACTCCATTCTAATAAAAATAAGCTTTGTTAAAGTTATTGGTTGATTTTGACTAACAATTTACTTTTATATTGACTGTAAACATTATAAAAGGGACATTCAAATGACTATTAAGATTTAAATAGATAATGAAAGTGGGATGGGGTACAGTTTTTCGGCTTTATTTATGACAGTTTATTTATAAGCACTTATCGATGCATGAAAGCTATTCCCATTTATTGATTGGAGCGCCAGACGGCGACTCCTACGGGATGAGTGAGACAGATAAGCTATCACAACCACGCGCGTAAGCGATGGGTGATGGCTTATCGCTCACCCCGAGGAAAGCGTCCGGCTGGTGCGGAAATCAATTCTACTCTCTGATCTAAGATTTCTCTATATCATAAATCAACCCTACTCTTTAACATAGCCTAAAAATAAATGACTGTGTTTCTATCATGATTGACTTATCGCACATAAATATGGAAAGTGTCCGATAATATGAAAGACTAAAAAGGACATAAATATCATTAAGAAAGTAAGCGAAGTATAACGAGAGAAAAGAAATTAGATTGTAAGGTTGTATAGTGGGTATAAGTATAGATATATACAAAACATAGTGTAGTGGAGGTAAATAATGTTTCTTGAAAAAAACAATACAATACGTGCAGAGCTTTTTAGACTTGTAGATTCATTAAGCGAGGAGGAGTTCAATCAAAAACCTGATCAAAACTCTTGGTCACCAAAAGAGATTATGGAACACTTGGTTAAAATGGAGAATACGATTGTAAAAGGGATTAAGTCGGAGTTAGCTGATCCTAATAGTCCGCATGCGAAAAAAAAGCCAATTCAGGTTTCGACCCTTCGTTTGATCAAAGTTAAGGCACCAAAGTATACCGTGCCGAAGCCCGATTACGAGACAAAAAAGGTGATGAAAAGTCAATTACATGCAGCTAGAATGGAATTATTAAAAGTATATGCTAATAATGATTATCAAGTTTTTCAAGATAAGTCACTAAAGCATCCCTTATTCGGCAGGGTACCGCTAGTGCAGTGGTTTCCATTCGTTGGTTTACATGAAAAAAGACATTTAAAGCAATTAGAGAAAACAATTAAAAAGATAAAAGGTCATAAGAATTAATTATTACTTATAATAATTTTAATGTAATTTACTTATCGCTAAAGTTAAGTTATGATTAATGGTGGAGAAAAGTTACTTGAATAGAGTCTTTTCAATAGATATTAGGAGGAATACAAATGGCAAAAGATAGCTTACACAATAGCCGTACTTCTTTCACGCTAAATGGAAAAGAATATACTTATTATCGTTTAGCTGCTTTAGAAGAAGCAGGAATCGCAAACGTATCACGTCTACCATACTCAATTAAAGTATTACTAGAGTCTGTGTTACGTCAACATGATGGATATGTAATTAAAGATGAGCACGTTGAACAATTAGCAAAATGGGGTAAAGATGCGGATCCAGAAGCAGAGGTTCCATTTAAGCCTTCTCGAGTTGTCCTACAAGATTTCACAGGAGTACCAGTAGTAGTTGATTTAGCAGCATTACGTTCTGCGATGAACGAAATGGGCGGAAATCCAGATAAAATCAACCCTGCTATTCCAGTTGACCTTGTTATCGACCACTCCGTACAAGTAGATAAATACGGTACTGCATCAGCTTTACAAGCAAACATGGATCTTGAGTTTGAACGTAATGCA
>NZ_JBAEAP010000246.1:0-6173 GCF_056205495.1 Psychrobacillus sp.
CGTTAGAGGTAACAGCTTATATTCCAGGAGAAGGACACAACCTACAAGAACATAGTGTTGTACTTATCCGCGGAGGACGTGTAAAAGATTTACCAGGGGTACGTTACCATATCGTACGTGGTGCTCTTGACACAGCTGGTGTTACTGGTCGTATGCAAAGCCGTTCTCTATACGGTGCAAAACGCCCTAAAGTTAAAAAATAATATATTCAATAAATTGACATTCGTCGAAAGGAGGAAAACACATGCCTCGTAAAGGTCCTGTTTCCAAACGTGACGTGTTACCAGATCCAATTTATAATTCGAAACTAGTAACTCGTTTAATTAATAAAATGATGATTGACGGTAAAAGAGGTACTTCTCAAAAAATTCTATACGGTGCGTTTGATCTTGTTAAAGAACGTTCTGGTAAAGATGCTTTAGAAGTATTCGAAGCTGCATTAACAAACATTATGCCAGTTCTTGAAGTTCGTGCTCGTCGTGTTGGTGGTGCTAACTACCAAGTACCGGTTGAAGTACGTCCTGACCGTCGTTATACTTTAGGTCTTCGCTACCTAGTAAACTATTCACGTCTTCGTGGAGAAAAAACTATGGAAGAGCGTTTAGCTAATGAAATTCTTGATGCATCTAACAACACTGGTGCTTCTGTTAAGAAACGTGTAGATATGCATAAAATGGCTGATGCTAACAAAGCATTTGCTCACTATCGTTGGTAAGATTCTAATACAATCATACTCTAATCCGAAATTGGAAGGAGAAATACAATATGGCTAGAGAGTTCTCCTTAGACAAAACACGTAATATCGGTATCATGGCTCACATCGATGCTGGTAAAACGACTACTACGGAGCGTATTCTATATTACACTGGTAAAATCCACAAAATTGGGGAAACTCATGAGGGTGCATCACAAATGGACTGGATGGAGCAAGAGCAAGAACGTGGTATCACTATCACTTCTGCTGCGACAACAGCTGCTTGGGATAATCACCGTGTAAACATTATCGATACACCTGGACACGTAGACTTCACAGTTGAAGTTGAACGTTCACTTCGTGTACTTGATGGTGCGGTTACAGTACTAGATGCTCAATCTGGTGTTGAACCACAAACTGAAACAGTATGGCGTCAAGCTACAACTTATGGCGTACCACGTATTGTTTTCGTAAACAAAATGGATAAAACAGGTGCAGACTTCCTATATTCTGTAGGAACTCTTCGTGAACGTTTACAAGCTAACGCTCATCCAATTCAGTTACCTATCGGTGCTGAAGATGAATTCAGTGGTATCATTGACCTAGTGACAATGAAAGCTACTGTATACGGAAACGACTTAGGTACTGATATCCAAGAAGTTGAAATTCCTGAAGAATATAAAGCTCAAGCTGAAGAATACCGTGAGAAATTAGTTGAAGCGGTAGCTGAACTTGATGAAGATCTAATGGAAAAATATCTTGGTGGAGAAGATGTTACGAACGAAGAATTAATTAATGGTATCCGTAAAGGTACTCTTAATGTTGAATTCTATCCAGTAGTATGTGGTACAGCATTCAAAAACAAAGGTGTTCAAAAAGTTCTTGATGCAGTAGTTGCTTACCTTCCATCACCACTTGATATCCCAGCTATGAAAGGTATCGATCCTGACAGTGAAGAAGAAGTAGAACGTCATTCTGACGATTCTGAACCATCCTCTGCTTTAGCGTTTAAAGTTATGACTGACCCTTATGTTGGTAAATTAACTTTCTTCCGCGTATATTCTGGTACTCTTCAATCTGGTTCATACGTACAAAACTCTACTAAAGGTAAGCGTGAGCGCGTAGGACGTATCCTTCAAATGCATGCTAACTCTCGTGAAGAGATTTCACAAGTTTATGCTGGAGATATTGCTGCAGCAGTAGGCTTAAAAGATACAACTACTGGTGATACACTTTGTGATGAAAAAGCTCTAGTAATTCTTGAATCTATGGAATTCCCTGAGCCAGTTATCTCACTTTCTGTTGAACCGAAAACTAAAGCTGACCAAGATAAAATGGGTCAAGCACTACAAAAATTAGCTGAAGAAGATCCAACATTCCGCGTACATACTGACCAAGAAACTGGTCAAGTAATCATCGCTGGTATGGGTGAACTTCACCTTGATATTCTAGTAGACCGTATGCGTCGTGAATTCAAAGTAGAAGCTAACGTAGGTGCACCTCAAGTATCTTACCGTGAAACTTTCCGTTCATCGGCAAAAGTTGAAGGTAAATTCGTTCGCCAATCTGGTGGACGTGGTCAATTCGGACACGTTTGGATTGAATTCTCACCAAACGAAGAAGGAAAAGGCTTTGAATTTGAAAATGCTGTCGTTGGTGGTGTAGTACCACGTGAATATATTCCAGCTGTTGAAGCAGGTCTTCGTGACTCACTTAACAATGGTGTAATCGCTGGTTTCCCATTAATCGATATTAAAGCTAAATTATTCGACGGATCATACCATGATGTTGACTCGAATGAGATGGCATTTAAAATTGCAGCATCTATGGCATTGAAAAATGCTGTATCTAAAGTAAACCCAGCACTTCTTGAGCCAATCATGAAGGTAGAAGTTGTTATTCCTGAAGAATATTTAGGAGACATCATGGGTGATATCACATCTCGTCGTGGACGCGTTGAAGGTATGGATGCTCGTGGTAACGCACAGGTAGTACGTGCAATGGTTCCACTTGCTGAAATGTTTGGATATGCAACGTCATTACGTTCAAATACACAAGGTCGTGGAGTATTCTCGATGGTATTTGACCACTATGAAGATGTTCCAAAATCAATCGCTGAAGAAATTATCAAAAAACATAAAGGTGAATAATTAATTTTTCATCTTGATTCAAGCATAACTTTCTTGTAGTGTATGAATTATAGGGACTACTTGTCCCTATCTTTTATCATAAAAAAAACAAACAATTACTGAGGAGGATTTCTCTAATGGCTAAAGAAAAATTTGACCGTTCCAAAACACATGCTAACGTTGGTACAATCGGACACGTTGACCATGGTAAAACAACTTTAACTGCTGCAATCGCTACAGTTCTTTCTAAAAAAATGGGTGGAGTAGCGAAATCTTACGCTGACATCGATAACGCTCCTGAAGAAAAAGAGCGTGGAATTACAATCAACACTTCTCACGTTGAGTATGAAACTGAAACTCGTCACTACGCTCACGTAGACTGCCCAGGACATGCTGACTATGTTAAAAACATGATCACAGGTGCAGCTCAAATGGACGGCGGGATCTTAGTAGTATCTGCTGCTGATGGCCCAATGCCACAAACTCGTGAACACATTCTTTTATCTAAACAAGTAGGTGTTCCATACCTAGTTGTATTCATGAACAAATGTGACATGGTTGATGACGAAGAATTACTTGAATTAGTTGAAATGGAAGTTCGTGACCTTCTTTCTGAATACGATTTCCCAGGCGACGACATTCCAGTAATCAAAGGTTCTGCTCTTAAAGCTCTTGAAGGAGAGCCAGAATGGGAAGAAAAAATCGTTGAATTAATGGACGCTGTAGATAACTACATCCCAACTCCAGAACGTCAAACTGACAAACCATTCATGATGCCAGTTGAGGATGTATTCTCAATCACTGGTCGTGGTACAGTTGCTACTGGACGTGTTGAGCGTGGACAAGTTAAAATCGGTGACGTTGTAGACATCATCGGTATTACTGAAGAAGCAAAATCAACTACTGTAACAGGTGTTGAAATGTTCCGTAAACTTCTTGACTATGCAGAAGCTGGCGACAACATTGGTGCTCTTCTTCGTGGGGTTTCTCGTGAAGAGATTCAACGTGGTCAAGTATTAGCTAAACCAGGTTCAATCACACCACACACAGACTTCAAAGCTGAAGTTTATGTTCTTTCTAAAGAAGAGGGTGGACGTCATACTCCATTCTTCTCAAACTACCGTCCTCAGTTCTACTTCCGTACAACTGACGTAACAGGTGTTTGTAACTTACCAGAAGGCGTAGAAATGGTTATGCCTGGAGATAACATCGAAATGACTGTTTCTCTAATCTCTCCAATCGCTATCGAAGAAGGTACTAAATTCTCTATCCGTGAGGGTGGACGTACTGTAGGCGCTGGTGTAGTTGCTACTATCACTAAATAATTTTAATTAAATGTAAAAACCATCTCGTGACGACGAGATGGTTTTTTTTATGTGTATAATTGTGTACACTGGGATTAGGAGGTAATTATATGCGAAAAATTATGCTAATAGAAGATGACGTTTCTATATTTAATTTATTAAAGGAAAAATTTCATCTATGGTCATTTGAAGTTATAGGCCCTACTGATTTTCAACAAGTACTTCCTAGTTTTTTAGAACAGAAACCCGAGTTAGTTATGATAGATATACAGCTGCCAGCATATGATGGTTTCCATTGGTGCCGAGAAATTCGAAGACATTCTAAAGTACCTATTATATTTCTTTCCTCACGAGATCACCCAATGGATATGGTCATGGCCATGCAGATGGGGGCGGATGACTTTGTTCAAAAGCCTTTCAATATGGAGGTTTTATTAGCAAAGGTTCAAGCTATTTTAAGAAGAACGTATGATTATGGAGAGGAACAGTCAGATATCGTTCATTGGAATGGTGCAATTATTGATTACTCTAGAAGTACAATTTCCAAAGAGGAACAAGAGGCTGAACTTACAAAGAATGAGTTATTTATCCTTAGAGTATTAGTCCAATCTGTTGATAAAATAGTATCGAGAGATGAACTCATGAGAAAGCTATGGGATGACGAAAAGTTTGTAAATGATAATACCCTTTCTGTAAATGTAAATAGATTGCGGTTAAAGTTAGAACAAATTGGATTAGATGAGGTTATTGTAACGAAGAAGGGATTAGGCTATCTAGCTGTTACTAAGGAGGAGCTATGAGGTTACTGTTATATTATATTAGAGAGCGAATTGCCTGGATTTTATTTTTTGGCTTTTTCCAGCTTTGGCTCAATATTCTCCTGACGGTTGACGTTGCCTTTACCAATACTTCTATTGTGTACTTGAATGGTACCAATCTACTTTTATTTTTAGTATTCTTTTTATGGCGATACTTTAGGGAAACAAAGTTTATAAAAAGTGTTTTAAAGATTAATCAGGGTGACCCGACTTTCGATGAGCTTATAGCAAGACTACCAGAAGGACAATCACTTTTTGATAAAATGATTATAGAAGAGGTAGAAGTCCTAATCTTAACCGGAAAACAAGAACTGAATGATTCCAATACCAGTTCTCTTGAAGAGAAGGATCAAACTCTTTCCTGGATACATGAGATGAAGACACCGCTAACCAGTATGAAACTAATGATAGACAATGTAGAAGATTCAACACTTAAGAAGCAATTAGAAGTAGAATGGCTTCGACTGCATATGCTCTTAGATCAACAGCTTCATAAAACACGACTTCCTTCAATTGAAAAGGATAATGTAATCGAGGAAGTAATTATACAAAGAGTAGTATTTCAGGAAATTAAAGAGTTGATGCCATGGTGTATACAACGAAATATAGGGTTTGAGGTTAGCGACTTGGAAAACGTCATACTAACAGATCAGAAATGGCTAGCGTTTATTCTAAGGCAGCTAATATCAAATGCAGTAAAATATAGTAAAGAGAATAGTGAAATTCAAATTTTTACTTCTACAGATGATTTAGGTCACCTAATCCTTTCTATTCAAGATCAAGGGGTAGGAATAGCACAATCGGATTTGCCAAGAATCTTTGAAAAGTCTTTTACTGGCAGGGTTGGCCGAGAGAGTGCTGCTTCAACTGGAATGGGTCTATACTTAGCAAAGAATTCCGCTGAAAAGCTAGGAATCAGGATCTACGTAGTTTCTGAAATTGGTCAGGGTTCTACCTTTTCCTTACATTTTCCCATACAAAATAAAATGCAAGAAATACTAGGTAGGTGACGAAAATGTCATCTACTTTCTTTGATTGTCACCTAAAACGAACGATTTTACTAGAATTAATGGGTAAAATGAAGTTAATAAAAGGTAGGAGGTAGACCATGGTAATTTTAAGAGGTCGCAAGATTAAAAAAGTATTTGGTAAAAAGTCCAATACTCAGGAAGTATTAAAGGATATTGACATAGAAGTTCGAGAAGGAGAGTTTGTTGGAATTATGGGT
>NZ_JBAEAP010000247.1:0-2938 GCF_056205495.1 Psychrobacillus sp.
AGAAAATTTTCTTAAATAGCGGTTAATAATGTAACAACAAATTGTGAAGGTGTAGCTGATTGTAGGTTAATGCGATATCATGTCATGGCTTATGTCATGCCCGCTCATTCCTGAAGGGAAGAAGGTTGGCCAGTTATTTACTTCCTGAAGTAAAGTCTGGCGGTCGTTCCCCCAATAGAGGTGATAGTGGTCAGATTCCTTCGGAGATATAATATGATCACTGAACTGAACGTATTGTGGAAGCCCTTTTGTTTCTTCCTTCAGCTTAAATATGTATCTTACTCCTTTATTTCCTGCCTCATAGGTCAAAATCTCATAGCCATCATATATATACTGGCCTTTGGTCTCCTTTCCACCTCTGTAAAAGTTGATCGTGTCCTCCTGAATCACAATACGCTCAACATCTGTTTGATATCCAACTCGGTAGTATTCCTTATAGTCTTCAGCAGACTTCTTGCCCTCATACTCCGCCTTATGAGTAAACACTTCATCAAGTGAGCCATCCTCTAGATATGGATAGACGGATTGCCAGTCACCATCCCAATCCGAAAGAGCACGATGTTGTACTTGACTGTCTTCAAAATAACCGGCGTAAATATTATCTTTTTTTTCGTCGTGAGAGTGATTATACCCGTGTTCACTTTTTTCAACACGCTGGTCTGTTGTTTTCTCTTGAACTGTTGTTTCCTGGGACGTCTCGTTCTCAAGGTTCTTTTCCTCGGATAGATCAGTAGCCTGACATCCAACTAATAAGGTGCTGATAACTAAAAAGTTTAACCCATTCCCTAACGTTTTCTTCATAGATAACACTCCTTTTCTAAATAGTAATGGTTACGATTTAGAATTATACGTTTAGTTTTAAGGTACGTCAAGAAATAATTGGCTAGTATTTAAAATTTTAAACTCCCTTAGGATGAGGAAATAGATAAGCTTCCTAGGACTATTTATTTTGGTCAATCACATCGCTCTCTTCCCGTGGTCCATCAATAGTAAATAAAACTCAATTCCAAGCTTTAAGTAACTCAAATGTAAAGGTTTGTTTGTGGAGACGAAGGAGCTTAGCATGAACATATGTTCATGCTAAGCTCTTTTTACAAGTCATATTTAGCTCGACTATAGTAAGAACGCTTAAAAACATAGTTAGAGAATTTGTTCAAACAAAATTAAATCTTACTTTGGACATATTTATCATATGAAATATGAAAAGAATCCCTTTTTCCTTTGCCAATCTACTTTTAAAAGATTATACTTACAAAGTGATTTATTTAAAGTACTCTAATTAAAGTAGTTTATTTAAAGTGATTAGATAATGAAAGAAGGAAAAAGGTAAATGAAGTTGACACAATTTTTGAAAACAAAGGGAGCTATTGCTTCCATTTTTATGGGGATATTTTATGCAGTTGCTATGCTCGGGATTTTTCTTCCAGGGTATACAGCAATCCCAGGTAACATCGATCAACTACCAATAGCCCTAGTCAATGAGGATGCTGGTGAATATGGCTCGGTGATTGCCGACCAGTTAAAAGAAAGTTTACCATTTGAAGAGATTAAAACAGATTTGTCCAATAAGAATGCATTAGAACAGCTAGAGGAAAATGAAGTAACTCTAGTAATTCATATTCCTGAAAACTTCTCGGCAAACATGCAAAATGGAGAAGTATCATCCAGTATTGACTTCACTGTTAACGAAGCGGGAGCAACAGTTGTTTCTTCCTCCATGACTTCTATTGTCACGGAGATAAACAATCAGCTAAGCGCTCAGTTTTCTAAGCAGACTGCACAGGGAGTGTTAATGAACTTTAATGTCCCTGAGGACCAAGCTGCTGCAATGGCAGATACGATTGAAACATCTTATGTTGGAAACGTAGTAACGATCAATGACATTCCAGATGGTATGCATAACAACATGCTTCCGATGTTCTTAACAATGGCAGGTTATGTAGGGGCAATGATTGCAGCCATGCAATTAGTAGCTTCCTTCAAGGAGAGCCGCGGAAAAGCGAGCAAAACTCGTTTATTCCTTTACGTGCAATTGACTGCATTAATGATTGCTGTACTTGCAGCTCTTGCAGCAATGGGGATTACCTATCTAGTAAATGAACCAAGTGGAGATTTATTTTTAAGTCTTTTTGGTCAGCAAGTTTTAAACTATATGGTAGCATTTAACTTTACGGCAATGTTTATATTCCTTGTAGGGGAGGGCGGTATGATTCTGAACATCCCAGTCCTACTAGTACAGACCATTGCAAATGGAGCCACCATTACAAGAGACATGATGTATGGACCGTACGAGTGGGTAAGCTATATTTCTCCAATGTATTACTCTGTACAAGCATACTTTGCTAATATGTATGGAGGTATTAGCCCGGCACCTTATGTATGGGGCATGGTTGCGGTCGGTTTAGGAGCAATGCTAATAAATATGCTGCTTGTAGCCTTCGTCCATAAACCCGTTCCAATGGAAAGAGCTTCAATAAGCGAAACAAAGGAAGTTGTGAATAATACTGAAATTACTGCATGATTTTGCTACAATGAATATAATTCTTGCCAAAGGGGCTGTACTGTAATGGCAATTCAAATATATATACTGGGCAAATTAATGCAGGATAATAACTATCCATATAAGTTAAAAAAAGAGCTTTCAGAGCCAATTCCCTTAGATCAATTAGGGGGAGTGACAGAAAGTAAGCTATATTATCATTTTGAATCTTTGGTAAAACAAGGACTGATTGAACCGGTAGAAATTATTAAGGAAGAGCACCGACCCGATAAACAAGTATTTGCGATAACTAAGAAAGGTAAAGCTGCTTTACCACAAAAAATTTATCAATTATTTGAGAATACAGATACAATTAACGGGATGGTCATCGCTCTAGCAAATATAGAATATGTTGATCGCGAAAAAGTAATTGAGATACTTGAAAAGAAAATAACGCTT
>NZ_JBAEAP010000248.1:0-6389 GCF_056205495.1 Psychrobacillus sp.
ATAATTGGAGCGGGTGAAGAGAATCGCACTCTCATCATCAGCTTGGAAGGCTGAGGTTTTACCACTAAACTACACCCGCATATATAATATATTAAATAATTGTTTATTTGGCGCGCCCGGCAGGAGTCGAACCCACAACCTTCTGATCCGTAGTCAGACGCTCTATCCAATTGAGCTACGGGCGCTTAGTAAGAGACAATGCTTGGTGCGGCCGAGAGGACTTGAACCTCCACGGGGTTAACCCCCACTAGGCCCTCAACCTAGCGCGTCTGCCGTTCCGCCACGACCGCGTAGTTATAAAATGGGAAGCTGTTTATTATAACTTACTCTCATGAGCTTGTCAACAATTATTGTAATATGATGAGCCATGAAGGACTCGAACCTTCGACCCTCTGATTAAAAGTCAGATGCTCTACCAACTGAGCTAATGGCTCACGAAACGAAATGGCTGGGGTACCTGGATTCGAACCAGGGCATGACGGAATCAAAATCCGTTGCCTTACCGCTTGGCTATACCCCAACATGGCGGTCCCGACCGGGATCGAACCGGCGATCTCCTGCGTGACAGGCAGGCATGTTAACCGCTACACCACGGGACCTATGTATCTTTAATTCAATTAAATGGTGACCCCTACGGGATTCGAACCCGTGTTACCGCCGTGAAAGGGCGGTGTCTTAACCGCTTGACCAAGGGGCCATTTAAAGATGGCTCCGAAGGTAGGACTCGAACCTACGACCAATCGGTTAACAGCCGATTGCTCTACCACTGAGCTACTTCGGAATAATTTATGTCGTTTTGTTCTACTCGACTTTTTCTATTATAGAGAGGGTTTGGACAAACGTCAACACTTTTCATCAAATTTCTTTCATTTTTTTAAAAGAACTTAAATGAAGCTCGCCAAAACACTTGCCACACTTGAATTTCTGCGTATTTACTCGAATCTTCCGTCTATATAACAAACCACATTTTGCGCACTCATACACATACAATTTAGTACGTTTTTGATTTTTAGGATCTACGAGAGTAGAACAAAATCTAGGTGAATCTGTTTGTTTTAGAAGCTGACGAAAATCTGCATCTCTATGTTTATACCCTTTCCCTTCTATATGTAAGTGATAATGACATAGCTCATGCTTAATAACTCCAATTAATTCGTTCATTCCATGTTTCTCTAACACTAGAGGGTTTATTTCAATCATATGTGTTCTTAACATATACCTTCCGCCGGTACTGCGCAGTCTTTTATTGAAATAAGCTTTATGGTGAAACTTTCTTTTAAAGATCTGTATGGATATGCTACTTACTAATTCACTCAATTGTTCATCAGTCACTATACTCTCTCCTAGATAAAAGAGCTTGTCCACTGATGTTCATCAATGGACAACTCTGATTATTATTAGACTTGTTGTTCCGGCGGCAGCATCGTTAATGCAATTCTTCCTTTGTTCGCATCAAACTGTTCTACCCATACAGTAACGATATCCCCAAGGGAGACTACATCTAAAGGATGCTTTACAAATCCTTTTTTAAGCTTGGAGATGTGTACAAGTCCATCTTGTTTAACACCTATATCTACAAAGGCGCCGAAGTCGACTACATTTCGAACTGTACCTTGAAGCTCCATTCCTGCTTTTAGATCCTCTAACTTTAGTACATCTTTTTTAAGTAATGGCTGCGGGAAAGCTTCACGTGGATCTCGTGCTGGCTTAATCAATGCATCCAAAATATCTTTTAACGTAATCTCACCAATCCCTAATTCTTTACTAGTTTCTTCTATAGAAATAGTTTTTAGTGCTTCTTCTGCTTCCTTAGAGCCTATTTGGCTTTTCGTTAGCCCTGCAATTTCAAGGACTTGTTCCGCTGCCTTATAGCTTTCCGGGTGAATTCCTGTTGCATCTAACGGATTTTTAGCGTCTGGAACACGTAGGAAACCAATTGCCTGTTCATATGTTTTAGCTCCAAGACGAGGAATTTTCTTGAGCTGAGCTCTTGAAGTGAAGCGTCCTTGTTCGTTTCGCATGTTCACTACATTCTCTGCTACCGTTTTAGAAAGGCCAGACACGTATTGAAGTAATGAAGCTGATGCTGTGTTTACATTTACGCCTACTTGGTTAACCGCAGTCTCTACTATAAAAGAAAGAGATTCCGACAGTTTCTTTTGTGACACATCATGCTGGTATTGTCCCACACCTACTGCCTTTGGATCTATTTTTACCAACTCTGCTAAAGGGTCTTGTAGTCTTCTAGCGATAGATACGGCACTTCGTTGCTCAACTTGAAGGTCGGGAAACTCGTTTCTTGCTGTTTCTGAAGCTGAGTACACCGAGGCACCTGCTTCATTGACAATTACGTACGCTACTTCTCCTGTTACTTCCTTCAGGCAATCTACAATGAATTGTTCTGTTTCACGAGATGCCGTACCATTTCCTATCGCTATCAGAGAGATTGGATAATTCTTAAGGTAAGAAAGAACTTTCTTTTTCGAGCCTTCTATATCCATTTTAGGTGCGTGAGGGTAAATGGCAGATACCTCTAATAGCTTACCTGTATCATCAACCACTGCAAGTTTACAGCCAGTACGGTAGGCCGGATCCACTCCAAGCACCACTTTTCCTTTTAATGGTGGCTGAAGTAAGAGGTTACGTAGATTTTCAGAAAAAATATGAATAGCCTGCGCTTCAGCTTTTTCTGTAAGCTCAGCGCGAATTTCTCTTTCTACAGAAGGTTGAATTAATCTCTTATATGAATCCTCTATCGCTACCTTCACCTGTTCCACTGCTTCACTAGTAGAATGATTTGGTATCCATTGTGCTTCCATTACTCTTAAAATTTTGTCCTGTGGTGTTTGTAGACCAACTTTAAGTACATCCTCTTTTTCACCACGATTTAAGGCAAGAATTCGATGAGGCACTATTTTTTTCACTGGCTCTTCATATTCGTAATACATTTCATAGACATTTTTTTCATCAAGCTCTGCTTTTTTCAAAGAGGATACAATTCTTCCGTCGGTGCGTGTTAGGTTACGTATTTGCTCCCGTATTTTAGCATCATCTGCAAACTGTTCAGCTAATATATCACGAGCACCTTGAAACGCATCCTCAGTAGTCATTACCTCTAATTCTTCATTTACATAAGCCTCTGCTAGGGTTTGAATAGATTCTTTTGGGAATCCAAGTAGTTCAGTAGCTAAAGGTTCCAGTCCTTTTTCTTTTGCTATAGTAGCTTTCGTTCTACGTTTCTGTTTGTACGGTCTATACAGATCCTCTACTCGTTGAAGGACAGTCGCGTTTTGTATAGAAGCAGTAAGTTCTTCAGTAAGTTTTCCTTGTTCTTCTATTAATCGTAGAACTTCCTCTTTGCGTTGTTCGAGCTGTTGGATATAATGATAACGATCTTCTATTGCTTTTATTTGCACTTCATCTAACGAGCCTGTTTGTTCTTTACGATATCGAGCTATAAAAGGAACTGTGTTTCCTTCTTCTAATAATTTTATTACTTGCTCTGCTTGAGATGATTTAGTGCCCGTCTCTTTGGATACGAGCTGAAGCATTTTCTTTAGTTCCAAAACAAACCCATCCTTTCTTTCTAACCTTATTTTAACATATACTGAACGCAGCAAAAAAGCTTACCCTTTAATTATGAGAGTAAGCTTCCTACAATGAATGTGGCGTCATCGCCATGTTCTATTTCTTTATAAACTGTTTCGTACAAACATTTAGTACCGCTAGATTCCTTAATAGTGGACTTTGGACTCTTCATCACTACTCCATCAGAATGCAAAAGGAACAAGTCATCTTTGGCACATGGGTATGTTTGTGTATTAATCTTTTGTTTACGTCCTGACAGATATCCCATAACAGGCAATGGATAAATCATTTTTCCTGTGGAGCGTTGGTACATATAAAACTTTATATTGCCTACACAGCTATATGATATAGTTTGAGCTTTATAATCTATTTTCACAAGTGCAACGGCTGCTCCTCGTTTTTGTACCATAAGCTCATTGCATTTTAACAATAAGTTATCCAATGTCTCTTCAGGATATTGTTCTAAAATGTTTGGTATTACATCAGCTGATTCTTTTGCTATTGGACCGTTTCCTAATCCATCTGCAATTGCACAAAGCATAAAATCTTCATGCTTAGATACATAGTAAGTATCACCAGATTCCGCATTCCCTGTTTTTGCTTCCTGAAAGACTAGCAACTCGACTTTTTCATCTGAGTAGTTTATCAATTTACAATTCCACCTGACGATAATATTGCCTCTTGTAATTTCTTTATTGCTTTGCGCTGAATTCTCGATACATGCATTTGCGAAATACCGAGACGGTCGCCTGTTTCTTTCTGACTCAGCTGCTCCATGTATGTAAGTAAAATTATCTCTTTTTCTCTTTCAGACAACACATTAAAAGCTTCGGCTACAAGTAAGCGCTGATCCGTTTTTTCAAATTCCCCATCTGTCTGACCAATTACATCAAACAACGTTATAGTACTACCATCTGCATCGGATTCTAAGGAATGATCCATCGACAATGCTTGATAGCTTTTGCCCATTTCCATTGCTTCTAGAACATCTTCAACTTCTACATCAAGATAATCTGCAATTTCAGGGACTAAGGGAGATCTTTGAAACTCAGTTGTTAGCACTTCTACTGCCGATCTAATACGTGGACCTAATTCTTTAATTCTTCTTGGAACATGGACTGCCCAAGTCTTGTCTCTGAGAAATCTTTTAATTTCACCTATAATCGTCGGAATGGCAAAAGCTTCAAAGTTTTTACCAAAGGACGGATCGTATCTTCTAATAGCCCCTAATAGACCAAGCATACCTACTTGAACTATATCCTCATGATGAGACTTACCATTAGAATATTTACGAGCAATCGACTCAACCAAACGCTCGTAGTTTAACACCAGATTTGTTTGAGCCTCTTCGCTTTCTGTCGTTTGATACTCTTTAATCCACTTTAATATTTGTTCCTTTGACTCTTTAGGAAGAGATGTGTTCGACATTATCATCCACCTGCTTTACTCCGACATGCTTCGTCATAAATACAGTTACACCCTCTTGGTGATGAACTTTTACTTCATCCATCAATGTTTCGATAAGGTATAAGCCAAGCCCTCCTTCACGTAAGAATGATCCCTCCTCTAAATCATGGTAAGGTCCCACTTGCGCTTTTGTTTCCTCAAAGTTAAAACTTTTTCCATGGTCTGCAATCATAATTTCGATTCTATCAGAATATAACGCACAACCAATTACTACTTCGCCGTCCTCATCTTCTGCATAAGCATGCTGAACTGCATTAGTAATTGCTTCACTCGCTGCAATTTTTAAATCTTCTATATCATCATAGGAAAAGCCCATACGATTCGCCAGCCCTGAAATTGTAAGACGTGCTACACTTACATATTGAGGCTTTGCCGGCAAACGAATCTCCACATAATCAAACGGTTTCATCTATTTTCACCTCTTCGCTCGCTTGAATGTCCATAATATCCCCTAACCCAGTTATATCAAACAATCTTTTAAGGCGAGGTGAAAGTCCTGTTAACTCCATATGGACATTAGACTCCTTAGCACTTTTATAAAAACCTACAAATACACCCAATCCAGTACTATCCATATATGTTACGTCAGTTAAATTTAACTCGACACGTATATCTTCTTTTAAATTGATTTCTGAAAGTTTTTCTCTTAATAAAGGTGCAGTAAATGCATCAATTTCACCTTTAATAATTCCTTTGACACGCATCTCTTCTTCGTGTAGTTCTACTAATATATTCATTATCAAATTATCCCCCGTTTTCACTATATATACGTATCTATACCACGATACAATCAATGTTAAACATTTTTAAAGCGATTTCTTGAATATGACTAGAGTAAAATCATCACGTTGTTCAAATTCCTGCAATTCCTCTAGCTTATGGAATACATATTCGACCATTTCTTGAGCCGGCTTATCTTTTACGCTTTCAATAATACTTAGTATTATATTTTGGTCAATAAAGCCTTCCTTCGAACGACATTCCGTTACACCATCGGTCATCATTACAACAAAGTCATCTTTTTCTAACGTAATAGAATGTTGCTCGTATTTGACATTAGGAACTACGCCAAGCAATAAGCCTTTTGCCTGAAGTTCTTTAAACTCTCCTGTGTGAGCACAATAGAACAATGGTGGCTCATGTCCTGCGGATGCATATGTGAATTCACTTAATGCTGTATCGTATGTTCCATAAAACATCGATATAAACATCGAGTCACTAACACTTTTTTCAACAATCCGATTGATGATATCCAAAACGACAACTGGATCTGTATCTGGACCATCCAAACTATCCATACCATATTTAATCATGGACATACAAAGAGCTGCAGG
>NZ_JBAEAP010000249.1:0-7516 GCF_056205495.1 Psychrobacillus sp.
ATAATTGCTTGGTGTATTGGGGCACCTCCACGATACGCTGGAAGTAAGGATGCATGCACATTGATACAACCGTATTTAGGTGCTTCTAGTAATTCTTTCGGTAAAATTTGACCAAAGGCAGCAGTGACGATTAAATCTGGCGCCAGGTTAAGGATTTGATTGAGTTCCTCAGATCCCTTTAGCTTGTTTGGCTGAATGATTGGTAATCCAAGCTCTAAAGCCTCTTCCTTTACCGGAGGAGGAGTTAACACTTTTTTCCTACCTACTGGTCGATCAGGCTGAGTCACAACAGCACTAATCTCGTAGCCTTCCTCAACTAGCATGCGTAAGATTGGTGCTGAGAAAGCAGGTGTTCCCATGAATACGATAGAAGTCATAGCTCATCCTCCTGTTCATTCTCCAACTCTTCCAAATCAACATAACGAATTATTTTAGAGGTAAATAAAATACCGTGTAAATGATCAATTTCATGTAAAATTGCTCTTGCTTCGTAGTCCTCTGCCTCTAACTCATATAAAGAGCCATCACGATCTTGAGCCTCTACCTTCACATAAAATGGACGCTCTACCTCTCCATAAATGTCAGGAAAACTTAGGCAGCCTTCAACTTCCACTTCTGAACCGCCTATTTCAACTACTTCAGGATTGATCATTTCAATTACTTCTTGACCTTCTCCTAAGTCTACAATTGCCACTTGGATGGCTTCTCCAACCTGGGGCGCAGCAAGACCGATACCATCTGAAGCAATCATTGTGTCATACATATCGTCTAGTAACTTACCAAGTTTCTCATCAAATGCATGAACTTCTTTACATTTTTGGGTTAATACTTCGTTGGGGTGTGTAACGATTGATCGAATTGCCATTTCTAAATTCCTCTTTTCAAACAGCCTATAAAATAGTGGAGGGATCTAAATCTACTGTAAGTATGACCCCTTTTTTTATCCACTCCGTACGGTAAATTTTAATCAGTTGCTGTAGTTTTTCAATTAATAGTGGTTCTTGTTTGTATTTTATCAAACATTGGTAGCGATATCTATTTTGTATCTTGCTAATTGCACTTGCAGTCGGCCCTATTACCATACTCGTGCTCGATAGATTACCTCGTAACCAATCGGTAGCAAGCTTCGCATATTCTGCTGCAAGAAGAACATTTTCATGCGTAACTTGCACTAATGTAACGTAATAGAATGGTGGATATTCATATTGCTTACGCATAATCATTTCATTATGGTAGAAGGGCTCGTACAATTGGTCCTTAGAGTACTCTATCGCATAGTGCTCCGGGGTATACGTTTGGATGAATACAATACCTTCCTTATCGTGTCTTCCTGCTCGACCACTTACCTGTGTCATTAGCTGAAATGTTTTTTCTGCAGCTCTAAAATCTGCAAGATGGAGAGTTGTATCGGCATTCAAGACACCTACCAAAGTGATATTAGGAAAGTCCAGTCCTTTTGCTATCATCTGTGTTCCTAATAGAATGTCTGCCTCGCCATCTCCAAACTGTTTCAGGATACGTTCATGAGATCCCTTCGTCCTAGTAGTGTCAACATCCATTCGTAAAACTCTGGCATAAGGAAATAATTTTGTAATTTCCTCTTCTACCTTTTGCGTACCTGTGCCAAAAAAACGGATATGTTCACTCTGACATTCTGGACACTGATGAGGCACTGGCTCCTCATGTCCGCAATAATGACATTTTAATCGTTCACCTTCTCGGTGATACGTTAAGGAAATATCACACTGGTCGCATTCTACAACTGTTCCGCAATCTCTACAAAGAACAAAGGAGGAGAAGCCTCTCTTATTTAAAAAGAGTACAATTTGTTCTTTCTTTTCTAGTTTTTCTCGGATAGCATCTGCTAAAGGAACACTAAACATAGAACGGTTCCCATTTTTCAGCTCCGCACGCATATCCACTATATTGACGGTTGGTAAAGCTTGCTCTTTCGCCCTCATTGTTAATGTTAGTAAAGTGTATACCCCTTTTGATGCACGTGCATAGGATTCTAAAGAGGGTGTGGCACTACCTAAAATAACTGGGCATTTATGATACTCACTTCTCCAAATTGCAACATCTCTGGCATGGTAGCGCGGTGTATCCTCTTGCTTATAGGAGGACTCATGTTCCTCATCTAAAATAATGACACCTAAATCCTTAAATGGAGCAAATACTGCTGATCTAGCTCCAACAACAACCATTACTTCGCCACGCCAAATTTTACGCCATTCATCAAATTTCTCGCCGGTGGATAGGCCACTATGCATTACTGCCACCTGATCACCGAATCGCAGCTTGAATCGTCGTGTCATTTGGGGTGTTAAAGAAATTTCAGGTACTAGCATTATTGCTTGTTTTCCTTCTGCTATAGATTTTTCTATTGCATGAAGATAGATTTCTGTTTTACCGCTGCCTGTTATCCCGTGCAATAAAAAGGTAGTGTTTTCTCTATTATTTTGAGCATTTGTAATGTTAGATAATGCAGCCTTCTGTTCAGTAGTTAGCTGTACTCGGTTATCACGATCTTGATAGTCAAGCGAAGTAATCTCCCGATACACCTCTTCTAGCTCTTTCACTAATACCTTTTTATTAATAAGTGCATGAACAGTGGCATTACTAACAGCCGCAGCCTGAATCATTTCTTGCATAGTGAAAGAGTTTCTTTCTTGTGCTAGAAGCCACTCTATCAATTCTTTTTGTTTTACTGCTTGTTTGGTGAGCTTATTTAGTTGATCCATTATAAATTCTTTATCTTCCACCAGCGTATATTTGGTAACTGTTTTAACTTTTGTTTGCTGCTTAATAATATTTTCGAGCAATAGACTACCTTCTGTTAAATGCCTTTTCATCAAACGTAGCATTCCTGCTTTTTCAAATTCCTCATATGGTAGCACTTCTTTTTTTCCAAAAAGCTCTAAAATCTCATCGTCAAGTTGGGAAGGATCCATTATCTTAATATTTTTTTTATAAGATGCTCGTAAGGCAGCCGGAAGCATTACTTGAAGAGCGTCAATTTCATAGCAGAGAGTTTTCTTTGTCATCCATTTAGACAGCTCTAGCAATTCTTCCGTAATAACTGGCTCAACATCTATAATCGATAGAACTTCCTTAAGCTTTGTTCGATCTATATCTGTTTCTCCTTTAATATTGGTAATAAACCCTTGCACTTTTCGATTACCAAAAGGAACATGAACCCGGCTACCTCGTTCTACTAAGTCTTTCAAATGTTCAGGTACTACATAATCAAACGGTCGGTCAATCGGATATGCAGCTACATCAACAATAACCTCTACAATCATAGAGTCTCATCTTTCTCTAGCTCGATTATCATGCGGAATAACTGAAGGGCTAGCTCCTTCTTACTGGTTTGTGGAAAGTGAATATCGATATCATTCTTTCCAACAAGAGTCACGGCATTCGTTTCTGTCCCAAAACCAGAACCTTCTTCTGTTACATCATTAGCTATTATATAATCTGCATTTTTCTTTTTTAGCTTACCTTTTGCATAATGTACAACATCATTAGTTTCAGCTGCAAAACCAACTAATATTTGACTTGTTTTACGTTTTCCCAACTCTGATAATATGTCCGTAGTTTTTTCCAAAGCAATTGTAACTTCCCCCTCTTTTTTCTTCATCTTTTGAGGGTGTATTTCTTTCGCCTTATAATCAGCTACCGCTGCTGTTTTCACTACTATAGAGGCTGTTTCAAAATGATCAAGGACTGCAAGAAACATATCCTCTGTGCTTTCGACGTTAACTAGCTTTACATTTTGAGGAGCTTCTATTGCAACTGGACCTGAAATAAGAATAGTCTCTGCTCCTAGCTTAGAAGCAGCCTCTGCCATTGCATATCCCATTTTACCGCTTGAAAAATTAGTTAAAAATCGAACAGGATCTAGCTTTTCTCTTGTAGGACCTGCAGTTACGACTACCTTTTTCCCTTTTAGAGGTAAGTCTTTCGGAGAAAAATGTGTTTCCACTAACTGTACAATTTTTTCTGGTTCTTCCAATCTTCCCTTTCCAACGTAACCACATGCTAAAAAGCCTTCAGATGGCTCGATAAATGAATATCCGTCTTTTGAAAGCTGTTCAATATTCCGTTTTACTGCTGGATGGTCGTACATATGTACATTCATAGCAGGCGCAATCCAAACATCTGCTGTTGTTGCTAAAAGAGTAGTGGTAACCATGTTATCCGCTATCCCATTAGCAAGCTTGGCAATAGTATTAGCTGTTGCAGGAGCAACGAGCACCAAATCCGCCCAATCTGCTAAATCTATGTGTGCAATAACCTGCGAATTTTTTTCATCAAACGTGTCATAGTATACATCATTTCTTGACATCGCTTGAAAACTTAATGGTGTCACAAATTCCATAGCGGATGGTGTCATCATTACCTTCACTTCTGCGCCAGCCTGCGTTAGCTTACTTACTAGCGCAACTGCTTTATAAACTGCAATCCCGCCTGTCACACAAACAAGAATTTTCTTAGAAGTTATCATTATTAATCCCCTCTCTAAACAACAACCTCCCAAAGAACAGATACATTCTTTGGGAGGTGTCTTTTCATCCGATTTGCCTTGGCATTTACTCCTAAGGTATCCGTCGAGGCATTTAACTATTACTTTAGCCGTTGTCTAACGCAAGCTAAATAGAGTTACTTATACTTCATCCTCGTATACAGCATTTTCGTTAGTGGATTCGATTTTAAGCTCTCCAGCAGCTACTTCCTCAAGTGCTTTACCAACCTGCTTCGCTGAAACGTAAATACCTAGGCGCTCTCCGCCTTCTTCTTGTAACTGGCGTGCTCTTTTAGAAGCAACGCTTACTAATGAATACTTTGAATCGATTTGGTTTTTTAATGAATCTACTGATGGATATAACATTTTAAAATTCCCCTTCCAACATGGCTAAATATCTTTTTTCTACACGTTCACGGCGGCAATGCTCCGCTGCTACAATTGCATTAATCTTTGCGCAAGCTTTTGTAACTTCATCATTTTCTACAACATAATCATATAAGTGCATCATTTCTAGTTCCTGCCTAGCAGCTAGTATACGGGAGTTGATGACATCCTCTGTCTCTGTCCCTCTACCTATCAATCGTTGCTCGAGCTCGCTTAAACTAGGAGGAGCAAGGAAAATAAATAAGGCATTTGGTGCTTTTTCGCGTACTAAAGCAGCTCCTTGAACTTCAATTTCTAAAAAAACGTCTCGACCTGAGTCTAACGTTTCATTCACATAGTCAATTGGAGTTCCGTAATAGTTTCCTACATAAGATGCATACTCTAACAATTTACCTTGCTCGATCAAGGCTTCAAACTCTTCCTTCTTTTTAAAGAAATAATCCACACCATCTACTTCACCCTCGCGCGGGAGTCTTGTAGTCATGGATATGGAGTACTCATAGTTCGTTCCCGGTTCAGAGAACAACTCTTTTCTTACAGTTCCTTTACCCACTCCGGATGGACCTGATAAAACGATTAATATCCCTTTTTCTCTTCGCATAACTTCTCCTTCAATTACATGCTATCTCCGAATACTAACTTTAATACATACTTTACTGATTATAACACAAGTCCTCTATAAAATGATAAGATTAAAAGAAAAGCAAGGACTTGTTTATTACTTTAGCTATATTAACAATTTTTAGATTTTATCGTTTGAGATTGTTTTACTTAAAGATATACAAGTTTAAAGCTATAATTGAGTTCACATGATAGAGAAACTTATCGGTGAGAGGATAAAATCGCCTATGCAGGTAGTTTTTTAGTCCACTCTTATTCCAATGTAAAAAAAATCATAGTCGCTGCATTTTTACCAAACTAACATAGTTTAATGAATTTTAAATGAATATAAAAAACTGTTTTGAAAGAGGAATTATTATGGCTTTTGATGGATTATTTACCATTTCAATGAAAACTGAATTACAACAAATTGTAACAGGTCGTATTTCTAAAATACACCAACCAAATGCACAAGAAATACTTATGCAAATACGAGCTCAAGGGAAAAACTTTAAATTATTGTTTTCTGTACATCCTTCCTATTCTCGCATACAACTCACTCATGAATCGATCGATAACCCAGCTACTCCACCACTGTTTTGCATGGTGCTTCGCAAGCATCTAGAGGGCGGAATCATTACTGCGGTTCGCCAACATGAAACGGATCGAATTATTATACTAGAAGTACTAAGCAAAAATGAAATCGGGGATGATATTACCCGCGAGGTTCATATGGAAATAATGGGCCGTCATAGTAACCTGCTATTAGTAGATCCTAGCAGAAACTTGATCCTAGAAAGCATTAAACACTTATCTCCTTCGATGAATAGCTATCGAACCATTTTGCCTGGTCAGCCCTATATTGCACCACCTACACAGAACAAGCTGAACCCACTAGTATATTCCGAGGATTTAACAAATGTGATTTTCAATGCATCAGACCCTAAAGAAATAGTAGAAAAGATTTCAGGGTTTTCTCCACTTCATGCAAAGGAATTAATATATCGCATGAACGAAATCACTAATACCGAAAAGCTTGATGTTTATAAATCCTATATAAGTGAATTTTTGCAAGGTGGTACTTCTAAGCAAATCGTAGAGATAAACGGTAAAACTTATTATTCACCCAATGCTTTAAATCATTTAGATGGCACTAAGTTTGACGAACACAATTTAGGCAGCTTGTTAGACCGTGTCTATTTTGCCAAAGCTGAACGTGATCGAGTGAAGCAGCAAGCTGGCGATTTAGAACGATGGCTACAAAATGAACTAAATAAGCTAAAGTTAAAAATGAAGAAATTAAAAAAGGATTTCGAACAGGCTGAAAAGCTAGATACATTCCAGTTATTCGGTGAATTGTTAATGGCCAATGCATATGCAATTGATAAGGGTCTGTCTGAGGTGGAATTAGTTAACTATTATGATGAAAATGAAAAAACCGTTGTCATTCCATTAAATGATAGAAAGACTGCTACCCAAAACGCTCAAAGTTACTACAACCGTTATACAAAAGCAAAGACTGCCCTGTTAAAGATTGAACAGCAGCTAGAAATAACCCAAGATGACATCGCTTATTTTGAGCTATTACAACAACAGGTCATGCAGGCATCTCCTACTGACATCGAGGAGATTCGAGAAGAGTTAATGGAACAAGGCTTGCTTAAAATGAGAGCATCGAAAAAGAAGAAAAAACCTGTAAAACCAACACCTGAAAAGTATATTGCCTCTGATGGCACAGAAATTTCAGTTGGTAAGAACAACAAGCAAAATGACTATGTGACATTTAAGCTAGCGAAGAAAACAGATACTTGGCTGCATACGAAGGATATACCTGGTTCTCATGTTGTTATACATTCAGATAACCCATCTGAAACAGCCCTATCAGAAGCAGCAAACCTGGCAGCATATTTTAGTAAAGCCCGTGAATCTTCTTCAGTGCCAGTTGACTATACAGTAATCAAACAAGTGAAAAAGCCAAATGGATCGAAACCCGGCTTTGTCATT
>NZ_JBAEAP010000250.1:0-4249 GCF_056205495.1 Psychrobacillus sp.
CTCCCCTTTCCCTTCAAATTGATGTCGTAATGAGCGGAGTGCCTTATGTAGTCTAGTTTTAATCGTCCCTTCTGGTGTCTTCCACATGATTGCAATATCTTTAATTTTGATGTCTTCAAAGTATTTGAGATGGAGTAGCTCTCTTTCGTAGTCAGTCAGATGTGTAAGTGCCTCTTCTATTTCTAGAAAGGTAAAATTCTCCTCTACTCTAATTAGGTGTAGTAAGTCATCCTCCACTAACTCACGCTTACTTTTTCGAATTTCATCCTGGCAATAGTTCATCATAATCCGTATGATCCATGTTTTGAAATACGCTGGCTCTTTCAGTTTTCTTATATGTTTAAAGGCTCTATAGGTAACTTCCTGCACAGCCTCCAATGCATCCTCCTCATTTTTTAAAAAGGACATAGCAGTCCTATATAATGCTTCCTGATGTACATGCATCAAGTTCAAAAACGCTTCCTCATTCCCTTTGATCGCTCTTTTTACTAATAACAGTTGCTCGCTCAATCCATCACCCCATTTCTACGTCCCTATTAATTAGACATACTAAACGAAAAAAAGTTTTACATTTTATTGTAAATGTCCTTTATTATGTTTTCGTATTAAAATCCATTTCATTTAATTTGTTCTTCTATAAAAATTTTTACAATATAGGAATTAAGTGTTTCTACTCAAAATATACTTAGTAGGAAGGCTATTTTTATATTTTTTTGGTTTTTTTTACGAAAAATCAGTAAATTATTAATTTTATTATGCTTAACTTAAGATATTAATGAGAAAATGGGGTATACTTAATAGTAATGAGTTTGTGGATTTGTAAAGGAGGCACTACTTTATGTCAGTCGCTAGTGAAGCATCACAAGTAAATCTCGATTTTTTAATTAACGAGTTAGGTCTACAACAAGTTTCTAATACTTCCGTGTTTCGTAAAGGAAATATATTCGTCATTTCGCCATCGGTTCAAAATAAATCAAACACGTTTGAACTAGGTGAATCACTTATGAAAAAGTTTAACCCTGAAACAGATGATGGATATTTACTCATACGTCTAAAAGAAAAATTCCTTATGTGTAAGTTACATCCCTTCCAACGTAAAATGATGACTTCGGATACCGAAAAAAGCACGAAAAGTAAGCCATCTTTTTGGAAGTTCCATGTAATAGAATCCATCATCCCACGTATTGAAAATAGCGGTGATAGAGAGCTCACATTTAAAATCCAAGCTCCTACCAATAAGCAGCTAATTTCTTTTTTTAATAAAGAAAGTCTATAGTAAAAACCAGATCTAGCTTATAGATCTGGTTTTTATTTACTTTCATTTTATTAAATTTTCCAAATAATTAAATAAAAACTTGAATACCCTTCGATTTAAAGATAATATAAATTTATAATCTTAAGGTGAGATGAGGTATTAAATTGGAGCTTATTACCGTTAATTTTCTATTCAATTTATCCTTAATTATCATCTTATTTTTCCTTTGTTTCACTAACTTAAGAAAACCTGGTAGCCTGCTTAAAAGAAAAAAAACCTCTTTAATATTTTTTGTTATTACATTACTTCTGTGCTATTTGTTTTCCTATCATTTAACGGATGAATTAATGTTAGATTTACGAATTGTCCCTTTACTTATAGGAAGCCTCTATTTTAGGTTGAGTCCAATTTTGGGCGCAATCGTAATTTTACTAAGAGGTCTACATGGAATAGATTTAGGTTTCTATATGACCCTTACGCTCAACTGTATATTAAGTATCGCTTTCTGGATATTCTCCCCGTACTTTATGCGATTAAAATCCAAATATCGCATAATTTGTTCCTCTCTTCTGGCTCTTATTATGAGCCTTTTAATATTATTTGTTGTACTAAACACTAGTGAAAGCACACATACTTTAGATTTATTTATAGCATACATTGTTATTCCAACACTTGGCATTGCCATCATTACATATATAATTGAAGCCTTTGAAAAAATTAATACCCAAAGGAAGCTTTTAATAAAAGTAGAAAAAAAAGAAGCGGTAGAACAAATGGGTGCGGCTATATCACATGAAATTAGAAATCCTTTAACTTCTGCAATTGGATTTGTCGAATTATTAACTAGAGAACCCCTAGATTCTGAAAAAAGCAAGCAATACCTTGCTATTTTAAAAGACGAACTTGATTTGGCTGAGAAAATTATTCAAGATTATTTAACCTATTCTAAGCCTATAACGGAACATACGAAAGAAATAAATATCCAAGAGGAGCTCCCTATTGTTCTAAAGCTTTTACAACCATTAGCCAACTATTATTCAGTTAAGATTATCTCTGATTTATCGTCTACTAGTTTAATAGACGGAGACCGTGCAAAGTTCCAGCACACCTTCATAAATATCATTAAAAATAATATAGTTTCCTTAACAGATGGAGGCGTTATATCTATCACAACTAAGGAGACTAAAACCAATATTCTTATTACAATAACTAGCCCTACCAAAGAAAATCAAATGGAATCTAAAGTACTAGACACATCCATTGATTTCGGAATTATAAGAAACATAAAAGGAACTGTTCGAACAAAGAGAACCGAACAGGAAACTACTTATTACTATACCTTCCGCAAACAAAAAACTTCATATATATTCTGGTAAAGTTTTAATCTGTTCACATCAATTTTTCTGAGAAGAGGTAATACTATGGAGCTGACGCTACATTTTTTTTTCAACCTATCTCTTTTAATAGTATTACTTTTTTTTAGCTTGATTTGGCTTGAAAATACGAAAAAAGTACAATTCATTGCGACGCTGTATTGTTTCGCCAGCCTCATCATTTGCTATGGATTTAGCTACTCCCTAACTGATAGCATCTTATTAGATCTTAGGAATATTCCTTTTGTAATTGGCGCACTCTATATTGGTCTTGGCCCTTATTTAGGTCTAACAGCAATTATTATCCGTTCTTTTTTTGGAATAGATTTAGGATTTTGGGTCACAGTATCGTATTACGCTATTTTCTCTGTTATTTTATGGAAAATACATCCTTGGTTTTTGGGGAAAAATAGAGAACAACGAATTTGGATAGCAATAGGCTTTATTTATATCGTAGGAATTTATCAAACCACTCCTTTACTTTTTATGTTAGATGGTTATGACATACTTGATGTAAGTTTTGCATTTTTATTTTTACAACCCTTAGGAGTAGGGATGATCACCTACTTTTTAGAGGAGGTTGATAAATTTACAATATACAGACAGCAACTTATAACTTTAGAAAGACAAGGAGTTGTTGAAAAGATGGGTGCCGCTATCTCTCATGAAATACGCAACCCATTGACTGCTGCTATAGGTTTTGTTCAACTTTTACATAACGACTCAATTTCAGCAGACACAAAAAGGCAGTATTTATCTATCGTTAAAAGTGAGCTTCAATCAGCTGAAAGAGTTATTCAAGATTATCTTACAATTTCTAAAGTTGATCCAGAAACTGAAAACACTATTCTCGTCAATAAGGCATTAAAGCAAGTCATACAAATGCTTATACCACTGGCGCAAAATAGATCCGTTGAAATAATTACAGATTTCACAGAGGAATCCATAGTTATGGGTGATAGTCAAAAATTTCATCAAAGCTTAGTCAATATTATGAAGAATGGAATAGAATCTATGTCTGCAGGAGGAATTTTAACTGTGGGGACAGAAGCTACACCTACGAACGTCGTCATCACTATTAAAGATACCGGTTCAGGAATGACTGATGAGCAATTAAGTCGTTTAGGAGAGCCGTATTACTCTACAAAAGGGAACCAAGGAACTGGTCTTGGTATATTGGTCGTTTTTAGTGTTATCCGTGCAATGAACGGAAATATTCATGTAGAGTCCGAGGTTGGCGTCGGCACTACCTTTGAATTAAATTTTAGATCGTCATTAGCTTACATTCCACCTGTAGTGGAACAAGAGAAAGGAAAAATGATTACTAAATAAGTTTTATTCCCAGGAGTAAAATTACCTTTTCTTCTCATCTTATTAAAAAGAAATATTTTAGAAAGGGAGGATCACTTCATGGGTAGAGACGACAAAAAGGGAAGTAGTAATAACACTGGTTCCTTACCTCAGACACCAAAGAATATGAAGATCAAGCCTAAGGATGTTCGAGAAGAATTTGCACGAGAATTTGCAGAACTGAGGCATTCGTCTAGAAGACAAAAATAGTATATGGGGGGCGACTAAGTTTGTCATCCCCCCTCCATTAAACTTTTAATGAAGAGCCCCT
>NZ_JBAEAP010000251.1:0-2132 GCF_056205495.1 Psychrobacillus sp.
AAATGCTCCCATCCTCACATTTGTTAAAGTTGTCCCACCGGCTTCTGTTTCCCTTGCAGCTGACGGTCTAAAATAGTGTAGCCATGCTCATATAAAAAATCGAATTTGCTCGTATCAATATTCGGTATGACTAAGTGATCGAGCTCCGCTTCAATTGGTACATCTCTACTGATTGTGGCAAGCTGCTTCGATAAGTGAAGCATTTCCAAGTCAGCTTCAATTTTTGTTCGCTGCCCCTTTGTTAAGAGATGTATAGAGTCTATTACCTTTTCAACTGAACCATAGGCTTGTATAAGCTGAAGAGCAGTTTTCGGTCCAATACCCTTCACGCCTGCATAACCATCACTGGAATCTCCCATAAAAGCCTTCACATCCGGGAACTGCAGTGGAGAGATACCGTATTCATCTGTGAATCTTTCATGATTATAGTAGTCATATATCGTAAAACCCTTTTTCGTGAATGCAATTTCAGTTGAAGGATCTAAAAGCTGAAGCAAATCCTTATCCCCACTGACAATCGTGAACTGTGCTTCGTCTTTCCATTTATGTGTGATAGATGCAATCGTATCGTCTGCTTCCATTCCAACTATCCCAAAGTTTTGCCATCCTAAATGCTCTGACAGCTCCTGGGCCATATCAAATTGAGGAATCATCTCCTCTGCCGGCTTTGGCCGATTCGCCTTATACCCATCAAATAGATCATTTCTAAATGTCTTCATTCCTTTATCCCAGCAAACCGCCATATGAGTAGGGTTCATTAGCTCCTGTGCTGCCAATACGTGACGTGCAAAGCCCTGTACTGCATTCGTTGGAATCCCCTTTTCATTTTTAAAATAGTTTCCTGACATAGCAGTTGCAAAGAAAGAACGGAATAATAATGCCATACCATCTATAACTAATACACGAGGTTTTTCCTGTGTCATATACATCATCCTTTAGTTTATTAAAAGCACTTAAACAAGCAGTTTAATACTTTTATCACATATTATTATAACATGGATTGAAAATAAAAATTAAGGGTATATAATTCTAAAAAACTCTTTGGAGGTACATATGAATCTACATAACGGGTCTCTTTATTGGCCAACTACAACAAAACCATTTACACCAAAATTCATTGAGCCTTTAGATATATACGATGTCGTTATTGTCGGTGGAGGAATGTCTGGCTCCTTAACTGCGCTATCGCTTGCGAAGACCGGATTGAAGGTTGCAGTATTAGATAAACGTATGATGGGTACCGGCAGCACTAGTGCGAATACAGGATTACTTCAGTATTCAAATGACATTATGCTTCATGAACTAATTGACCAAATCGGCGAAAAGGATGCTGTTCGCTTTTATCAGCTCTGTTATGAAGCAATGGATGAATTAGAGCTTGTGGCTAAAAGTCTCGATGAGGATTCGGATTTTATACGACGCCCTAGCCTGTGTTTTGCTAGCGAAGAAAATGATGTTGAGAAGCTAAAGGCAGAATACATAACACTTCAAAAATATAACTTTCCTTGTGATTATTTAGGAAGGAACGAGATAGCCAAAAAATTTTCCTTTTCCAAGGATGGCGCCCTGCTAACTTTAGGTGATGCAGAGGTTAACCCGTTAAAGTTTGTACAAGGGGTTCTTCGAAAAGCGGAAGAGCTAGGTGTTCATCTATATCCATATATAGAAGTTATCAATGTGATAGATAGAGATGATGATCTGGAAGTTCGAACAACTGGAAAATCGTTCTATGCTAAAAAAGTTGTATATACGACAGGATATGAGGATGTCCCTGTTGGAAAACGTAGTGGAGCTGATATCAATCATTCTTATGTGTTCGTCAGCAATCCTATTAGTAATTTAAGTGAATGGCATGAAAAAGCTTTAATATGGGAGACAAAGCGACCTTACTTATACGCTCGTACATGCAAAGAAGGTAGATTAATTATAGGTGGTATGGACAAAGACCAGCCTGAGGCACCACAATCGGAAGAGCTGACGATGAAGAGAGTAGAAAATCTTCTTTTCCAAGCAAGAGAACTATTCCCACAATACGATATAAGCATAGATTATGGATACGCTGCGACTTTTGGAGAATCTACTGATAATCTTCCATTCATTGGAGAACATCCAACGAAGGAAAATCATTATTA
>NZ_JBAEAP010000252.1:0-5609 GCF_056205495.1 Psychrobacillus sp.
AGTAATAGAATTTCTTTTTCACTTTTTACCATTATGATAATTCCCTCCATTTATATGTATGTTCATGTAATAAATCTCATCAATTAGAGGTATGGCTTGTAACTAATTCAAGACTTTAGTTTAAGTGTAACATTTTACAAACAATTCCACTTCAAAGAAAACCCCTGCCTTTAGCCGATTACATAGCTAAATACCGTTAAAATCCCTCTTTATATAATAAAAGACGCTGAAAATAATTTCAGCGCCTCTTCTCTATTCTAAATATTGATTTAAGTTTCCGGTAAAGGACTCTTTAATCGCTCCCAGCTTTTTCTGGCTTTCTTCTGCTGAATCACTTGTTACTCCAAAATAATATTTGATTTTCGGCTCTGTTCCACTTGGTCGTACACATACCCAGGAACCGTCTGCCAAAAAGTATTTTAATACATTGGAAGAAGGTAATAATATTTTCTCTTGCTCTCTGCCATCCGTAAATGTTCTTATAGATGATAAATAATCTTCCTGAGACAGCACTTCGATCCCTGCAACTTCTGTTATCGGATTCACTCTGATTTGCTCCAGCAGGTTAGCAATAGCATTTGCTCCGCTTACCCCTTTTTTCGTAACTGACACTAAGCCTTCTAGATAATAGCCATGTCTTTCATATAGATTGTTTA
The DNA here is from genome assembly GCF_056205495.1 of Psychrobacillus sp. Lineage (NCBI taxonomy): Bacteria > Bacillati > Bacillota > Bacilli > Caryophanales > Bacillaceae > Psychrobacillus > Psychrobacillus sp. Next base: position 657 of record NZ_JBAEAP010000252.1, read on the forward strand.
AAACATCTACTAATGTCAGCCCCTTCTGTTTATAGTAGGCAGCTGCTTCGACTAATGCCAAGACACTTTGAATTGCATCCTTATCTCTTGCAAAGTCCTTTACTAAATAGCCATAGCTTTCCTCATAACCAAAAAGAAACTCATATTCATTTGTTTCCTCGTAGTGTTTAATTTTCTCACCGATAAATTTAAAACCTGTTAGCACATCCTCTGTACTTGCGCCGTGGTATTCTGCTATTACTCTACCTAAATCTGACGTGACAATTGTTTTAAACACTCGACCTTTTGCTGGCATCGTCCCTTTTTTCTTACGCATCATCAATAAGTACTCTATTAAAATAGCCCCGGTTTGATTGCCAGTCAGGAGTTTATAGCCACTTTTTGTCTTAACTGCTGCTCCTACACGGTCACCATCTGGATCTACAGCTATTAAAATATCAGCTTCATGCTGCTCACCATATCGGATAGCATATTCAAAGGCACTTTTCTCCTCTGGGTTAGGAGACACAACCGTTGGAAACTCTCCATTTGGCTCCATTTGCTCTTCCACGAAAAAGATATGCTGATAGCCTGCTTCGGCCAAAATATGCTTCGTAGTTTTACCCGAAGCCCCATGTAATGGGGTAAATACTACCTTTAAATCTGTCTTTGATGCTAGTTCGGGATTTTCTTGTACCGTTTTTAACGCATCTATGTATGAGGAATCCATGCTCTCATCTAAATAAACGATTAGATCCTCATCAATTTCATTATTTATTATAGATAGTGCGTCTCCCGCTTTTTTAACATATTCAATAACAGTATCTGCATCCTGTAAATTTAACTGAGCACCGTCTTGCCCATATACTTTATAACCATTGTATTCAGGTGGGTTATGACTAGCTGTAATTACAATCCCCATATAGGCATTCAGCTTTCTCACTGAAAAAGAAAGCTGTGGAGTTGTTCTAGGCTCACGATAAATATAAGCCTTAATACCAGCAGCAGCTAGCGTATTCGCTGCCTCTTGTGCAAACTCTGGAGAAAATCTTCGACTATCATACGCAATAGCCACACCACGATTCATCGCATCCTTACCAGCAGCTTTGATATATTCTGCTAGACCAGTCGTTGCTTTGCGAACCGTATAATTGTTTATACGGTTCGTGCCAGCTCCTATTTCTCCTCGCATACCACCAGTACCAAATTCCAAATCTCTGTAAAAGGCATCCTCTTGTCTTTTTTCATCAGCGGCTAAAAGCTTAAGGTCGTCTTTCCATACAGCTTCCATATCATTTACGCTATTCCATTGCTCGAAGAGTTTTTTATAGGACATATATCTCTACTCCATCCATCATTTTTTATAATCTATACTGTATACATCATGTCGACGGTCTTTTAAATGCTTAACTGTACCATCTTGACGCTGTCTTCTTAAAATTTCTAAATCCACATCTCCGATTAATACCATTTCCACGTTAGGCTCTGTTTCTCCAACGATTCCGTCACGAGCAAATTCAAAATCCGAAGGGGCAAAGATTGCTGATTGAGCATACTGGATATCCATATTCTCAGTTTGAGGTAAATTCCCTACAGTCCCAGAGATTACCGTATAGATTTGATTTTCGACAGCACGAGCCTGAGCACAATATCGAACTCTTAAATAGCCTTGGCGATCTTCTGTACAAAATGGAGTGAAAATAATATTTGCTCCCATATCTGTTGCAATTCTTGCAAGCTCTGGAAATTCGATGTCATAGCATATTTGGATGGCAATCTTACCACAGTCTGTATCAAAAACTTTAACAGAGTCTCCTGCACTGATCCCCCACCATTTTCTTTCGTTAGGAGTTATATGAATTTTATATTGCTTATCAATAGATCCATCACGATGGAACAAGTAAGCAATATTATATATTTCCTCATTTTCTTCCTCTACGAAATGGGAACCCGCAATAATGTTAATGTTATATCGTACAGCAAGATCAGAGAATAGCTCCATATATTGAGGAGTGTACTCTGTTAGCTTACGTACAGCCTGGCTTGGAGATTGTTCATCTAAAAATGACATAAGCTGTGTTGTAAAAATTTCTGGGAATACCACAAAGTCTGATTGCGCGTCTGAAGCAACGTCTACAAAGTACTCACATTGGTTAGCGAATTCCTCAAAAGAATTAATCTTTCGCATCATATATTGAACTGCACAAATTCGTACCGGGTAGCTTGTTTTAAAGTGTCGCTTAGACAATGGAATATAATCGACGTTATTCCATTCCATTAATGTTGCATATTTTGCAGAGGCAACGTCATCTGGTAAATAATTTGGATTAATACGCATTAGCGTAAAGCCATTCATAAGCTGGAATGTTAGAACTGGATCATATATTTTATGTCGAGATACTGCAGTTACGTATTCACGTGGTGACATTTCATCGGCATGCTTGTGATAGTTAGGTACACGTCCACCAATTATGATTGATTTTAAATTGAATTGGCGTGCAATGTCCTTTCTACCTTCGTAAAGTCTTTGTCCAACTTTCATTCGGCGATATTTAGGATGTACCATCACTTCAATCCCGTATAGATTATATCCATCAGGATTATGATTGGTGATATACCCTTTATCAGTCACGTCAGACCAAGAATGGCGATCATCGTACTCATCAAAGTTAATAATAAGACTTGAACAGGAGCCAATTACCTTGCCGTCTAATTCGGCAACCAATTGTCCCTCTGGAAATATGGTCAAGTGACTTTTTAATTGTTCAACCTTCCAAGGGTCCATACCTGGGAAACATAAACGTGAAATTTCTAAAATCGAATCTATATCTGAGAAAGTCATTTCTCTAATAATCATACTTTTTTCAAACTGTGATAAATCAAATTCTTCTGACATTATACCGCTCCTCTTTTTAGTACTAACTTTCATTATATAACTCTTTTGTTCACATATAAAATATTTTACATGCCCTCTTTTAACGCTTATAATTCTATTTGAGTTCAAAGCATTTTAAAGGAGCATAACTATGACTAAGAAAATCGAAAATATTATGTTATTCATGTGGTCCGTTGCATTTGTAGCGACTCTGGGTTCCTTGTATTTCTCTGAGATACGGCAATACGAGCCATGCGAGTTATGCTGGTATCAGCGCATTCTCATGTATCCTCTTGTGATCATACTTGGGATAGCTATAGCACAAAAAAATGCAAAGATAGCTGTTACTACCCTCATATTTTCTACAATAGGACTATGCTTCTCTATTTATCATTATAGTCTACAAAAGCTGGCTTTTTTACAGGACGTAGCCCCTGCTTGCGGTAGAGTTCCTTGTACTGGTGAATATATAAATGTATTCGGATTTATCACTATCCCATTCTTAGCTTTAATAGCGTTTCTTTTAATCGCAATTAGTAGCTTAGTTATTTTGAAGAGTCTCAAGGAGGACAAGTAACATGAAGAAAGTTGCCATTATCGGCGGAGTAATAATATTAGTTTTTGTATTAATTTTTGTATTAAACAGTCAAAAAAATAAAAATGCTTTAGAGAATAATCCTTATGATACAGATAATCTAAAGCAATCCACTATTGACTTACTTGATGATCCAAATTACCAAAATATTATTTTACCAAAGGATCTAGATAATAAAATTAAAAAAGGGGAAACCTTTACAGTTTATTTCTTCAGTCCTGAATGCTCACATTGTAAGGAAATGACGCCAAGATTGACGCCACTTGCCGAGGAAAACAATGTAGAGATTTTAAAATATAATGTTTTAGAGTATGAACAAGGATGGGATGATTTCCAAATCGAAGGTACACCTACCTTAATTCATTTTGAAAATGGTAAAGAAGTGGCTCGCATGCCTAATGCTCAGCCAAATGAAAATATTCAAGCATTTTTTGATCAAGTTGTATTAAAATAAAGAAAAAGGTCATGTCTCATTGACATGACTTTTTTTAAAGGAGAGAGATTATGCAACATATACTTACTTATACGATTCAAGAGGATGATCTGACAATCGATCAGCTGCTCCAAACTAAATGGAAGCTCGGCAAGAAACTTATACATGAGCTCCGAATGCAAAAAGCTGTGACCGATCAAGACGGGGAACTATTACAATGGAAATTACCACAGCAGAAGGGCAATGTTTTGACTTTCAAATGGGAAGGAGAATCCTCCAGCTATTTACCATCTGACCAAATCCCTTTGTATATTGCCTATGAGGACGAGTATTTACTCATCGCCTCTAAGCCACGTGGAGTGTCGACCCACCCTAACGAGCAAGGTCAAAACCATACTTTAATGAATACAGTTACCCATTACTTGCAGAGCAAGGGACATTCCTACGGTGAGCATATCCATCGCATCGACGAAGGCACAAAAGGGCTGGTAGTAGTAGCGAAGAATCCAATCGTTAAAGGCATGCTAGACCGAATGATTGAGCAAAAAGAAATTGTCCGTACGTATGAAGCGATTGTAGAAGGTCAAATGAAGAGTAATCATGGTACCGTTCGTGCAGCTATTGGAAGCGACCGACACCATCCTACTAGAAGACGTGTATCTCCTTCTGGACAGCTGGCAATTACCCATTATGAGGTAGTCGGCCGACATGACCAATTTACAAAGGTGCATGCTATTTTAGAAACGGGTCGTACGCATCAAATTCGAGTACATTTAGCACATTTAGGTCACCCAATTGTTGGAGATGACTTGTATGGAGCAAAAAGATCACCTACTAAAACATATGAATTACATGCGTTCAAGGTTCAATTCAAGCATCCAATTACTGGAGAAGTAATTATTGCTGAGGATAAGCGATAACTATCTAACGCTAATCACAGTTTGTCCTCGAAATTACAATTTCGAGGGCTTTTTTATTTATCAAAATATGTGCTTAATGTATCTCTGTTATTACCGGCTCGTATTTAGAAATTATATCAACTCTATGTTCGATACAAGACAAGGAGTAATG
>NZ_JBAEAP010000253.1:0-5672 GCF_056205495.1 Psychrobacillus sp.
AACCGTCTAATCGGACTATGTTGTAATTAATTCATTGAAAAGTTATTTTAATATCATATTTCTAAATCTTGATGCAGCTTTTGTTCGCTTTGTTCCCACATTTGAGGATTGTGAGACTGTAAGAACTCCTTCAAGATTCCTTTTGAACGATCGTCCATAAAATCAACTAAGATTTGACGCTTCATGGACTTATCCATTCGATTGACATGGTCAGCTAAAATCTTATAACCACGTCGCTTCTCTCGATTTACTACCATCTCACAGGCAGCTACGCCTGCATAATAAGGGCCATCCTGTTTGTAATCAATTGTTACCCAAACTAACCAATATGGCTTTCCTCCAGCAGAATCTTCCCGATTGGTAGTAAATTTAATACCTCTTTCAGTATCGCTTCTTGCATGCATCGCACCAATTTCAACTTTGGCAGTGCCTTCTTCTATATCGATAATGACCGGAGAAACGTTCTCAAGTGAAAGAGAACCGATCCCATATCCCTTGTGACCATCAGTTGGATCGTTTTTAATAATGGTAAATCCTACTTTTTGTTTCGGTTTTTCTTCATTTGTCATGCGTATGCTCCTTTTCTTCTGTTATGATGTTAAGTATACTGATTATTTCTACAAAGGAGGTAACAAAATGCCATATGTAACAGTAAAAATGTTAGAAGGCCGTTCAGATGAACAAAAAAGAGAGCTAGTGGAAAAGGTTACTGCAGTAGTTGCAGAAACGACAAAAGCTCCTGTTGAGAATGTTGTCGTATTTATCGAAGAAATGCCTAAAAACCACTATGCGGTAGCTGGAACACTTCTTAGCGATAAATAAAGTAAACCAAAGCTATTCCTAGTGAATAGCTTTTTCATTCATCAAGTTCATCACAAACGAAAAAGCTTCCTCGATTTCCTCATCACTGTAATTCAACTTTCCTTTTACAACACGTACTTTTTCAATTTGTTCTTCCTTTGGAAAGTTCTCAAAGTAAAGCAATGTAGATACTAGCTCTAAAAACCGTGAGCTTTTCTCCTTCATTTGTTTAATGCAGGAATTTAATGCTGCACTAGGTTCAGAAATCTGAGCCATTTGAGTAAAGTGTTCCCCTGCATCGGTCATTTGATATTTATATTGGACGTACGAGCCTTTATCCTGACGCTCCTCCTGCAAAAATCCCATATTACAAAGTTCCTCTACACGTAAGGTTAGCTCTTCAGAGTATGGGCCATATATATGGAAATCATATTTCTCTTTATATGGAAATTGTAGTTTCTTTGCGATATAGACCATCTTTTGTAATTTTTTTCTTCCCGTGATCCCGTCTGCTGCTCCGATAAATTGTACAATTTTTGCATGTTCCTCTAACAATACAAACCCACCTCTATTTTAGTAAATCAAGTATTTGTTTCTTCAAAGCTTTCTTCTTGCCGTCTGCTGTCAAAAAGTCCTCTGGAAAGTATAATTTGTGATCTGTTCGTCGCTTACCCGAAATAGCTTCTACTACTTCCGATTGGCGAGAAAGTTCACGTATTTCTCCATTTGGCATTTGTAGGTGTATCGGGATACGCTCTCCCTCTTCTCCTGGTCGATAAAAATCGTAAGGCAAGTCTGATGACGAGTCAAACACCAAATAATATTCTGGATCTATTCCAACTCTCTTAAACAGTTGCTCTAATTCCTTCATTTTCACATAGTCTTTTGCCAAGTCAAATTCAATATATTGAAATAGTTTGCGGTTAACAAAACGATTACATAAATCAGACAAAATGGCGTCCTTTTCATTCATCCACAGCTGAAAATATGTTAGCAATACCCCTTCATCTAATGCTAAATAATCATTTAGAGTAAATGTCTTGTCGAAAAACCGAACAAAATGAGTAGGCTGCTGCTCAAAGGCATATCCGTTTTCACTTAATGCTTTTGCTCTATGCAAAATTTTCGTAAGAATGACTTCTGCACTTCGTGAAACTGGGTGGAAGTATACTTGCCAATACATTTGGTAGCGACTCATAATATAATCCTCTACCGCGTGCATACCAGTAGATTTAATAACTACCTGGTCATCGAGCGGTCTCATCACTCGTAAAATACGTTCCATATCAAAATGACCATAGCTTACCCCTGTAAAATAAGCGTCTCTTTGTAAGTAATCCATACGGTCTGCATCTATTTGGCTTGAAATAAGACTTACCACTTGCTTGTTGGGATAAGTTTTTCCTATTACATCGGCAACTTTTTGAGGAAAATCAGGACTGACTCTTTTAAGTACCTCGTTAACCTCTGTATCTCCAAGTAAGATTTGCTTTGTAAATTCCTCATGATCCAATCCAAATACATTTTCAAAGGCGTGAGAAAATGGTCCATGTCCCAAATCGTGTAGCAATGCTGCACATAATACTACCAGTCTTTCAGAAGGGTCCCATTCTGGTCTTCCTTCAAAACTATCATCTACGATGCGACGGACGATTTCATATACACCTAACGAGTGATTAAATCTGCTATGTTCTGCCCCATGAAAGACTAGATAAGTAGTACCCAGCTGTTTAATGCGACGAAGCCGTTGAAATTCCTTTGCCCCAATCACGTCCCAAATTACTTGATCTCGAACATGAATATAACGATGGACTGGATCCTTAAATACTTTTTCTTCTGCTAGCTTTTGCGTAGCATAGCTCATATCTCACCCTCCATGTCTCTTAAAAATGTAGCTCACTTCCTATTAACTAAAGTATAAAGAAAAAAGCCGCTTATGGAAAGGCGGCAATAGTTCGTTACATATAGGATAACCTTCTTGCAAGGAATGTCTATTATTATGATTCCAGCTTGGCGCGTACTTTCTCCATTAATTCGTCCTCAGTTAAAGCTGCCACTGGACGATTATTTATAAAAGCAAACGTCTTTTTACGCCCTGGACCGCAGTAGGACTGACATTCTTTAATCTCAACCTCTGCCTCTGGATCGATTGCTTTTAGCTTTGGAATTAATGTTTTTAAATTAACGGCCTGACACTCATCGCAAACTCGAAAATGGTTTGCCATAGTACACAACCCTTTCTATAAATAGATATTGTCTACACGTCATTGTATCTTAAAGTTTATATTGCTATCAAGTGTAAATTACGTGAATAAAAGAGCGATATGTTGTCCATGATGTTAATAGAACAACGAAACTATGAACATGGTAGGAGGACAAACATGGTAAAAATCAGACAAGACGCATGGATGAGAGAAAACGATGAATTGTTAGCTGAATTGGTGTTAAGACACGTTCGCGAAGGTAGCACCCAGTTAAACGCATTTGAGGAAGCTGGTGACGAGTTAAACCGAACAGCAGCAGCTTGTGGATTTAGATGGAATGCAGTAGTTCGCCATCAATATGAAACAGAGCTAAAAGAAGCAAAGAAAGAACGCAAAGAAAAGCTTCGTATTTTAGGAAAAGATTACAGACGTAGAGGAAATGGAATCTACCTAGCGAAACCTCAGGAAGAGGGAGAACGCACTCAATCTATTCCGGTTTCTGCATTATCAATAGATATAATCATTGCTTATCTAGTACGACTGCAGCACAGTGATTCAGATATTTCTAGATACCGTCATATGGCAACAATTTCAAATGAAAAGATTCGTAAGTTAGAAAGCGAGCTTGCCAAACTCGAAAAAGAAAATGCTGCTATTAAACAAGATTACGAGCAATTCGTACAAATCATGAACCGTGCCCGTCGACTAGTAACATTAAACGACGAAGAAATGCCAGCAGTGCCAGTATTTCAAATGGAGAAAAACGGCAACCTAGTAACAAAAGAACCACCAACCGTTTAATGGATTGGTGGTTTTTTTTCTGATTATATTAGCATTTCGTTGTAGTTAGATAGACAAGCTCAATGTGCGGAAAAATACTTTTTTGTGCGTATGATTTGGTTATCCTTCTAGCATTTTTTGATTTCGTTTTAGTACTCTTTCTAAGTAGAACCGATAAAGTTCTGCTTCTTCCTGAATAAGTGATTGAGAGACCACTTGATCGGACCTCTGATGCAGTAGTTGTTGGATTCGAATGACTACATCCTGCACCGTAAAGGTCGCTTGAAGCAGCTCATTAAGTGAAGCCATGACCTCAGGATTTATACTAGGGTAACTAAACTTAGTATCTTCTCCCTGAACCCCTATTTCATAAAACTCTTGAATAAGGCGAGCTCTTTCGCTTCCGCTTCCTTCAACGCAAAGGTACACCTGGACGGCTATGCCTTGTCTCAATCTTCGTTGAGAGATCCCAGCAAATTTCTTGCCTCCAATACTTAAATCATAGGATCCGGGACAATATGAGCCTACTATTTCATAAGCTTCTATTTTTCCCTGAGCCTCTGGGAAAAGTTGCTGGACAAAAGCCAACATAACCTCGTAGCCAGTAGGTTTGTCTATGGAATTTTCCTTTTCAGACAACACAATTGATATATTTAGGACGCCCTCATCTAATACAACCGCAAGTCCTCCTGAATTTCGAACGATAGGATTGTAGCCTCGCGTACGCAAGAAATCTTGAGCCTCTTCTACAAAAGGCAATCTATGATCCTGAATTCCCATTACTACGGTTTGATCATGTACCCACGTTCTTACGGTTGCTGGGGACTGCCCCTGACCGACTACATGACAAAGTAAATCGTCAGCTGCAAAGGATTCCAATGCAGAGCGGCTTTTTCCGCTAAGTGACTGATCCCAAACACGCCATGTTTGTTGCTCCAATAAAACATCTATTTCTGACATCCCTATTCTCCTTAATCTAGTGCTTGAGCTGCTGTAATATAAGCAAGCTTGTATACATCCTCTGCATTGCAGCCTCGTGACAAGTCATTTACTGGGGCATTTAATCCCTGCAGTATCGGCCCAATTGCTTCAAATCCTCCAAGACGCTCTGCTATTTTATATCCTATATTGCCTGACTCCAACGAAGGAAAAACAAAAACATTTGCATCTCCTCTCACTGTGGCACCTGGTGCTTTTTTATCTGCAATGGACGGAACAATACTTGCATCGAATTGAAGCTCTCCTTCTATCACTAGCTGAGGTGCGCGTTCTCTTGCAAGCCTTGTTGCTTGGACGACTTTGTCCGTCTCCTCCGATTTTGCGGAACCTTTAGTAGAAAAAGATAGCATTGCCACCTTTGGCTCTATACCAAATGCAGCAGCTGTCTTAGCTCCCTCCACTGCAATTTCTGCCAAGTCATCACTTGTCGGAGCAATTGTAATGGCACAGTCGGCAAAAATATAGCGTGTATCATTCTTTACCATTAGAAATGCCCCACTAGTCTTTGTAATTCCAGGCTTGGTTTTGATAATTTGTAAGGCCGGTCGCACAGTTTCTGCCGTTGTATGTGCTGCTCCACTTACTAGCCCGTCCGCTTTTTTTGTATAAACAAGCATTGTGCCAAAATAGTTAACATCCTTTAATATTTCTCTTGCCTCTTCTATAGTCACTTTACCATTGCGTCTTTCCACAAAAGCATTTACTAGTTCGTCCATATGTTCATAGGTTGCTGGGTTCAACACCTGTAAGCCACTTGGAATATCGCGTTCATTTCCTATGACAATAGGCTGAATTACTCCCTCTTCATGCAATTTTAATGCTGCCCCAATTATTCTTGGATCGTTTCCCTCTGGTAATATAATGGTTACATTTTTACTTTGCAGCTTG
>NZ_JBAEAP010000254.1:0-4039 GCF_056205495.1 Psychrobacillus sp.
TATAATAAAGAAAACGTGAAATCGAGTTTTTTCCGATTTCACGTTTTTCTTGAGAGACTAGTTATGTCCGAGCCTCTTCATTTATTTATTTCTGTTTATTAGATCTTCTAATAAAGCACTGATTTCTTCACGTCTATCTAAGGTTTCTTCTTTTAAAACTTCCAATTGATATCCTTCATCAGTTGTTGTGATATTAACAATATCGCCTTCATCTAGTTCAAGATCAAAAGTAGATGTTGGTAGGATCAGCTGGTTCATTTCTTCTGGTGCTTCCAAAAAAACATACATACCTTCTTCAATGCGGTCTAGTGTATATTTTTTACTTGAGCTCATTTACCTTCACTCCCTAACTTTTAATAGTGTGACGCATCTCCTGTGCCGAAGATATTTTTACTGACTAACTGAATAAGTTGTACCGTTTGTCTTAACAGTTATTGTACCTGATAAAGTATGATAAATACTTGATTTATATAATTTTAGACGATCCATCACTGCTTTATGAGGGTGACCATATTGATTATTTTTGCCATAAGAAAGTATCGTAACTTCTGGCTTAACTGCTTTTAAGAAGGCTTCGGAACTACTTGTATCTGATCCGTGATGACCAGCTTTTAAAATAGTAGATTTTACATTATATTTGCTCATTATTTCTGATTCTTTTCCTGTATCTGCATCACCTGTAAAAAGAAATGAAATATTATTATAAGCTAGCTTTAGTACAATAGATGCGTCGTTATTATCACTATTAGTCGTTCCAACATTTAGCACCTGCAGATTTAAATTATCAAATGTAATTTTTTCACCTTTAGTTGGTATTTTAAAGTTTATATTTTTATTACGAATTAATGTTAGCATGTCCTTATACGTATTTGAAGTATGCACTTTACCGCTATCCATAAATGTACCAATTTTAATGTTAGATTCCAAAACTTTTATTAGTCCCCCGATATGGTCTGCATCAGGGTGTGTAGCAACCACATAATCTAACTTTGTAATCCCTTGAGATTTGATGAATTTTACTACTGTATCACCTTTTGACTTTGTCCCACCGTCAATCAGCATGCTTTTCCCGTTTGGTGACTGGATTAATATTGAATCTCCTTGACCGACATCAATAAAATGTACTTTCATTTCTTTGGAAGATAAAGCTTCTAATTGAGCAAGCTTCGATTTAGATGGTGTCTCATACTTAACTTTTGAGCTTTTTTGTACGAAGCTTCCGCCACCTACTCCATATAATCCACCTTGCTCGCCTTTATATGTATAAACACGAAACTCTTCGCCCTTTTTTAAAGTACGAACTTTAGATAATGAACCATTTTCCAGTTTGACTAAATTTGTTTCAGCTAAAATTGTAACCTTACCAATTTGTCCTTTTTTAAGCTCGGTTTTTCCCCACATTACTGTTGTAGCATTGCTGTTTGAGGAAGCAGTTTGCTGTTCTAATAAAGCTAGCTTACTCTTTGATGGTGTTTCATACTTAACTTTTGCTGTATTTTTTTGTATGAAGCTTCCGCCACCTACACCATAAAGGCCGCCATGTTCACTTTTATAGCTATAGACACGGAATTCCTCGCCTTTTGTTAATGTTCGAACCTCTTTTAAAGAGTTATTTTCTATTTTTACTAGTTTAGTATTTGCTAATATTGTAACCTTGCCTATTTGCCCTAGTTTAAGTTCTGTTTTACCCCACATAACAGGTGCTGATTCTGCTACTGAAATGTTAGAGAAACTAATACCCATCATGATCATTAATGCTAAAAATATCTTTGTAAATTTTTTATACATGCTATTCTCTCCTTTTCTTATACTTTTATCCTACTTTCCTATTAAAAATATGTCGATGGAAGTTTCTAGCAACAAAAAAATGATACCTCTTAGGAGATACCATTGTACATTAACTATTTAACTTATCTTTCACATGCCCAGTTATCTTTGTCTCTGTCATGCTTTGGAGCATAGGCCGGATGCCCCTTTTTTACTCCCTGTGGATAAACCTTATTTAACTCTTTACAATTCTGAAACTTTGTAGGAGCCCCTGCAACAATCTCTAGGCCACTTTCTGTTTGACTTGGCTTCTGTGAAACTGGATTTTTCTGTGGATTTTTCTGTGCATTTTCTAAGAGAGCTAACTTTGACTTAGAAGGAGTTTCATATTTTATCTTATTCCCTTTTTGAATGTAGGCTCCCCCACCTACTCCGTACAAGCCACCTTGTGCACCTTTAAAACTGTACACACGGTATTCTTCACCCTTTTTCAACTTTCTTATCGTGCTTAATGATCCATTTCCTTCTAATTTTACTAAACTTGCATCTTCTAATACCGTCGCTTTACCAATTTGACCTAGCTTCAGTTCTGTTTTACCCCACATGACTTTACTTGCAGCTTCCATACTCGTCCCATTCATAAATACAAAGCTAATCACTAATACCAATACTACTACCCATTGCCCCAACTTCTTGTTCATTTCTTCACTCCTACCATAATTACTTTTCTTATATATTTTACCACTTTATGTTTAATTAATGGTAAAAACGGGAAAATGTTTCATTAGCAAAATGATTTCATTAAAATGTCAGTTATTAGTGAGTAACTGACATCCTCTACTATATAGCCTTTGTATACTTAAACGTCATAGTAAAATTCCAAATGTTATTCCACCGAATTATGAACGTTCTAATTTACATAAAAGATCAGTCATTTCAGGTTTTCCGTAATGTTAAATTACCGATGTACCTAAGTGTTGGAATTCGCGACATTTACAAGGGTTATTAGTTTTGAAGCGTTTTGTTAATAGATTAGTAGAAAGGAAGATACATCCCAGAGTATAAAAATTAAAATTGTAGGTTATTGATGAGACAAATCTCTTCTCTTTATATGAAGAAGAACTAATTTAAAAATAATAATTGACAAGGAGTCTAACAATGAAAAAATTAATCGGATTTATTACATTGGTAGTTTTAGCTGTATTTCTAACAGCATGTGGTGAGGATGAAACAACTAGAACGTTTGAGGCTGAGCAGAATGGCATTGCAACGACGTTAGAGTACACGGCTAAAGGTGATAAAGTAACAAAGCAAACAACAGAAAATATTATCGAGTATGAACTAGCTGGTATTGAATCGAAAGAACAGGCGAAAGAACTTTTTGAGCCTATGACCGAACAATTCCAAAACATTGATGGAATAACACATAAACTTGAGTATGATGATACCAAGGCAATCGAATCCTTAGTAATAGATTATGAGGCTGTCGACTTTGATGAAATTATGGACCTGCCAGGTATGACATTTAGCGAAGACCCTAAAAAGAATGGAATTAGTATGGAAAAATCAGCTGATATGCTAGTTAGTCAAGGCTTTAAGGAAGTAAAATAGTGAATGATGAACGCATTTGGATCCTCCAAGTGCGTTTTTTTATCGTACTTATTTTAGATATAAAAAAAGTAAAAGGCATTATCAAAGTTAGCCCTATACTGATCTTTGATATGCCTTTTTATTGCCTAACTTAAATTCTGAAATTATTTTGGTTCTTAAGAAGTTCATAGATTTTAATTAACAAAGTAATAATTATACTTAACATAGCTATGATTAGAATCGTACCAACTAGAATAGCATCAAGCGTTACCTGCACAAACGCTAAAAGCCCATAGCCTAACATTAAACTACCTAAAAAAATTAAAATGCCCATTGAAATATAGCGTGACATAAAACCCCCCCTATTCAATACTTCTGGTGTTGTTCCGTTTTACCCCACTTAACTTTAACATAATTATCCAAAACTGTTCCAAGTACTACAAAATTATTTATTTCATAAGAAAAAACAGCCCATTTAGATATGGACTGTTTACCAGGCACTATTCGAACAATTAATCAGTACATTAACTGGATCAATTCCTCTTTCGTTATCCCACCAAAGTATTTTGGTACGTCTACTGATTCTAGAGCTTGTTCAATGGCTTCTTTGCTATAATTTTTACCTACAAGCAGCACTTCAACCTCTTCTACTTCTCCTACTCCAAAGAAGTCTCCGAAAAAT
>NZ_JBAEAP010000255.1:0-4991 GCF_056205495.1 Psychrobacillus sp.
CTACCCTCGTGGTAACGGACTTGGCGTGCCAATGGACGAAGAGCTAACTCCTATTCCAATCGGGTCTTGGGAAGTACTAAAAGAAGGTAGTCAAGCCGTCATTCTTACATTTGGAACTACTATTCCAATGGCACTACAGGCAGCAGACGAATTAAGTAAATTAAATATCTCTGTAGAAGTAGTAAATGCTCGTTTTATCAAACCACTTGATGAAGCAATGCTTAAAGATATTCACTCTCGTAATATGCCTATCATTACAGTTGAAGAAAGCGTCTTACAAGGTGGATTTGGAAGTGCTGTATTGGAATATTATAACGAGCAAAATTTACAAGCTAATGTTAAAAGAATTGGTATTCCTGATATGTTTATTGAACATGGAGATGTTAATCAATTACTCGAAGAAATTAATATTACAAGCGATAGCATAGTCGATTTAGTAAAATCTACTTTAAAAGAAAGCCCAAGGTATATCTCCTCATGAGTAAGATACCAAAAGAGAGAGTAGATATACTCTTAGTAGAACAAGGATTGTTTGAAACGAGAGAAAAAGCTAAGCGTGCTATTATGGCTGGACTTATCTACAAGAATGAAGAAAGAATAGATAAGCCGGGAGAAAAAATAGAGGTCTCTTCTGTATTAACCGTAAAGGGACAGGTTTTAAAATATGTAAGCCGTGGTGGTTTAAAGCTAGAAAAAGCAATCGAACAGTTTGATTTAGAGATTAAGGATAAGATAATGTTAGATATTGGTTCTTCCACCGGAGGATTCACAGACTGTGGACTTCAAAATGGTGTGACACATGCTTACGCATTAGATGTCGGTAGTAACCAATTGGCTTGGAAAATCAGGCAGGACCCACGTGTAACGGTAATGGAAAAAACAAATTTCCGTTATTCTACGCCTGCTGATTTCCAAGAAGGCTTACCGTCGTTTGCTTCTATCGATGTTTCTTTTATATCCCTTAAGCTTATATTCCCAACTTTAAAGACAATCATAGTTCCAAGCGGAGATGTGATTGCTTTAGTTAAGCCTCAGTTTGAAGCTGGAAAAGATAGAGTTGGTAAAAAGGGTGTAGTGAGAGATAAGGCAGTGCATATAGATGTGCTCAACGATATAGCAACTTTTGCCGAAAGCCAAGGCTTCCAATTAAAAAATGTTTCTTATTCACCTATTACCGGTGGTGAAGGAAATATAGAATTTCTATTCCATTTAGTTAGTGTGAATCCTGAAGAAGTTCTCCCTCATACGTTCGACTTTGAAAAACTTGTCAATGAGGCACATAATTTATTAAAATAATTCGCGACTCCCCAAGAGTCGCGTTTTTTCTTGTTACTTTTGCAATGTAATGCTAAGGTATAATTAAAACAGTATATTTATACAGCAAGGAGCTCATTATGAATAAAGGACAACGGCATATTCGTATTAGGGATATAATAGCGAATTTTGAAATTGAAACACAGGATGATTTAGTCGATCATTTAAAAAATGCTGGGGTTAACGTTACTCAGGCTACGGTATCCAGAGATATTAAGGAACTACATTTAGTAAAGGTGCCCTTACCAAATGGTAACTATAAGTACAGTTTGCCTGCAGACCAACGATTTAATCCTATGCAAAAGCTGCATAGAGCATTAACAGATGCCTTTGTTAGTATCGATGGAGCAAGTCATTTTTTAGTTATGAAAACTTTACCAGGTAATGCTCATGCTATTGGCTCGCTGATCGATTATTTAGATTGGGAAGAGATATTGGGGACTATTTGTGGTGACGACACGTGCTTAATCATTTGTAGGACAGAAGAAGATAGTCAAACTTTAAAAAATCGTTTACTGGAAATGCTGTAATATCCAATGACTTCATGTGTAATTCTGTAATTCCGATTGTTTTGTCAAAAATGAACAGCTATCAAAAGTGTAATCATTGATCAGCACGGCCGCTTTCCGTGGCGTAAGAAGTCTTAAGAGCGTAGGTGTGATGTCTTACTAGTCATGGATTCGCGGTCTGCGTGCTACCATCTTAAAAGGTGTTCAACTAAATGTGTATGCAAATAAAGTGAATTACCTACAACGATACAGATTTTTTAAACAGAGGTGATAATTTGTTAAAAGAACTTTCCATTAAAAACTTTGCTATTATAGACGAGCTATCAGTTGGCTTCGACGAAGGACTAACTGTATTAACTGGTGAGACTGGTGCTGGTAAATCCATTATTATAGATGCAGTTCATTTACTCTGTGGAGGTAGAGGCTCACAGGAATTTATTCGACATGGAGCACGGAAAGCTGAACTGGAAGGATTATTCATCATAACAGATCCACAACATAGTGTTTTTAAGAAAATGTTTGACGTTGGTATAGATGTCGACGACGAAACTATTATTCTACGTAGAGATTTAAATGATTCTGGAAAAAGTGTCTGTAGAGTTAATGGAAAATTAGTTACTATAGGCATTTTAAGAGAGATTGGTGCTAGTTTAATAGATATTCATGGCCAACATGAAAGCCAAGAACTTATGGACGACAAAGCTCATATTCATTTACTAGACCAGTTTGCTGGCGAAGATTTAAAGGTAGTAAAAGAAAATTATAAAGAATTGTTCCATAAATATAAAAAATGGAAAAAAGAACTTGCGACATTGACGGAAAACGAACAACAAATAGCGCACAAAATAGATTTGTACACTTTTCAAGTAGAGGAAATAGCGGAAGCACAGTTGAAAAGTGGAGAAGAAGAATTGCTCCAAAATGAAAAAAAGAAATTATTAAACTTTCATAAGGTGTTCGACAAGATGAGTAATTCCTATGAAGCTATTTTAGGAGAATCTAAAGGATTAGATTATATAGGAACTGCAATGTCTGATTTAATGGATATTGCCGATGTGGATGATAATATGAAGGAGTTAAGCGAAAGCGTATCTTCTGCGTTTTATATATTACAGGATGCCGCCCACCAGCTTAAAAATGAGCTGGACGAGATGGAATATGATAGCAATCAGTTGCTTGAGGTGGAAGAGAGACTTGCAACTATTCAAACGTTAAAAAGAAAATATGGCTCATCCATTGAAGAAATTTTAGAATACAAAGATCAAATTCAGCATAGCCTAAGCCAATTAGTCAATAGAGATGAACAGATTCAAAAAATGGGTGAAAAAATCAAGCAAATTGAAATTGATCTTCAGCTGGAAGCAAATGAATTGACCGTAAAACGTAAGATTGCTGCTGAAAAGTTAAGTAAAGCAATTATGGAGCAGCTTAAAGAGTTATATATGGAAAAAGCTACTTTTTCGGTTATGTTTCATGAACAGTCTAACCAAACGTATAATGAAGATGGCTTAGATGACTTGTCATTTTACATTTCTACAAATGTGGGAGAGCCATTAAAAGCATTAACGAAAATAGCGTCCGGAGGAGAACTTTCTCGTATGATGTTGGCTCTAAAAAGCATTTTTTCAAAACACCAAGGGATTACTTCCATCATTTTCGATGAAGTAGACACAGGAGTTAGCGGACGTGTTGCTCAGGCAATAGCAGAAAAAATAGCTGGCATTGCTACGAATTCTCAGGTTCTGTGCATTTCACATCTTTCACAGGTTGCAGCAATGGCAGATCAGCATTTGTTAATCCGAAAAGAAGTGACTGGAAACAGAACATATACATTATTGGAGGAAATAACAGACAATAAACGAGCTGAGGAATTGAGCCGAATGATGTCTGGTACCGAAATAACTACGACCACATTAAAACACTCCAAAGAATTATTAAAAATTGCAAATGAACGTAAAAAAATATTAAGAAACTCGTGAAGACCTGTAACTTTTGGGTCTTCTTTTTTTATCAATTATTTACCTCACATAGAGTTCACAGCAAAGGACATAGTAAGATGTATGGGAGGTGAAATATGAAAAAAAGCTATCGAATTTGGTCGCTTTTGCCAATACTTTTCTTTACTTTGTTCTTTCTAAGCACCACTGCATTCGCTTCAAAAATAACAGTTGTTCCACTTGGGCAATCTATTCAGATCGACCTCCAGTATGGATCTGTGTTTCTTAATCACGATGTGTTGTTAGAAGATGACTATTGGCTAAAATCTGGTGATGCAATTCATCAAATAAATGACCAAACGGTATCTAACATTGATGATTTAAAAAGGCAATTAAAAAATAAGAAACAAATTATTATCCAGTATGAGCGAGATAAAAAAATGTATACGAAAGATATTACTCCAGATCAAATGATGAAATTATTCCCTTTCTTGCGAGATGCAACTGAAGGGATAGGAACGCTCACTTATTATGACCCAGAAACAAATGAATTTGGTGCACTTGGGCATCAAATAGTAGACCATTCTTCTGGAGTTACTCCAAAATTTTCAGAAGGCTCTATTTATTTGTCTTCCATTCAACAAATTAAAAAAAGTATTCCAGGAAAACCTGGGTATAAGATTACTTCGCATGAAAACAATACTCCACCTATAGGGGGAGTAAATGAAAATAATGTTTATGGGGTTTTTGGCAAGTTAGAAAACAAAGCATTAGCAAATATACCAATGCAACAAATGTCAGTTGCAGAAAAAGAAGAAATAACGACAGGTAAAGCAATTATGCGAACATCAATCGATGGTGAGAAAGTGCAGGACTTTACAATAAATATCTCATCTGTGGAAGGACATCTATTTCAGTTTACAGTAACTGATTCCCAGCTTATTAAAAGGACTGGTGGTATTCTTCAAGGCATGAGTGGAAGCCCAATTCTTCAAGCTGACAAAATAATTGGGGTTGTTACTCATATGTACGTGGATAAACCAAAAAACGGGGCTGCTTTAGCTATAACAGAGATGATGAAGAAAAATCCATGATTTATGAAGGCTACATCCATTTGGGTGTAGCCTTTTGTAATTGCTTAGCAAATTATAAAATAAATTCTGAAAACCTATGGATAAAAAAACATAGGCGGCTTGCGCTTTTCTATTTTGTCTAGCGCAAGCAGCCTTGC